>JBFLXF010000114.1:0-6645 GCA_040757515.1 Actinomycetota bacterium | reverse complement strand
GTATGCACCCTGCCCGGCGACCACGACCCCACGGGCCGCGTGAAAGTGGACGACCATCTCACCCTCCCCGACTACCCAGAGGTCTATGTGCTCGGCGATGGCGGCGTCCACGACGACCCCCGGCTCGGTCCTTTGCCGCCCACTGCCTCCGTCGCCGTGCAGCAGGGACCCTGGGTGGCGCGAGACCTCTCGCGCCGGCTGCGCGGCGGACGCGAAAACCCGAAGAAGAGGCCGCCGTTCCGCTTCTTCGACCGCGGGTACATAGTCAGCCTAGGGCCCGAAGATGCAGTCGCCGTCACGCTCGGCAGGCGGCTAAAGGGAGCGCCCGCGCAGGCGCTCTACAGGAGCGTCCTCCTCTACTACATGAACCGTCGCCAGCGCATCCTGACCACGGCAGACTGGGCGATGGAACGCACCATGGGACGACTCGGCTTCCATGGTGGGGAGGCTCCTCCGGGAGGAGCCTAGCCTTCAACGCGGGTCGGGGCCATATGCCTCTCGACTATATCGGGGACGTCCTCCACGGAGACCCGCGTGTACCACACATCGTCCGGATAGACGAACACCACCGGCCCCTCATGATGCCGACGGGTGCAACCGTTGCGGACGACCATCGCCGGAGAGAGCCCTCGCCGCTCGACCTCCGAGCGAAACGCCTCCAGAAGCTCACCCCCGCCCTTCGCGCCGCAGCGCCCATCGCCCGGTGTAGCGCAGACCAGGATCTGGCAGAGCCTCGCCATGCCCCCGATTCTACGGCCCGCCGTCCGGAAGTCCAGGGATGCGACTCCCGGCTACCGGCCTCCCACAGCCATGACCGGACTCGAAGCTCACCACGCCACTGCGGAGCAGCAAGCCATGCTCCGGCCTGGAGGCTCGGGTTAGAAGCCCGTGGCGTGCAGACCGGTCTCGGCGCGCTCCTGGATGCGGCGGGCCATCCCCGTCTCCTTCGCCCGCTCGGCGACCGCCTCGGCGACCGCCGGCGCCACGCGCTCATCGAAGACTGAGGGGATGATGTAGTCTGGGGAGAGCTCCTCCTCGGGGATCACCTCCGCTATGGCGCGAGCGGCCGCGAGCTTCATCTCCTCGTCTATCTCGCGGGCGCGCACGTCCAGAGCGCCCCGGAAGATGCCCGGGAAGCAGAGAACGTTGTTGATCTGGTTCGGATAGTCGCTGCGTCCAGTGGCGATGATCCTCGCGTGCCCGTAGGCGAGTTCGGGCCGGATCTCGGGGTCCGGGTTCGCCATGGCAAAGATGATCGGGTCCTCGCTCATCGTCTCTATGTGCTCGACCGTGAGCACGTCCGGCACCGAGAGCCCGAGAAAGAGGTCCGCCCCCTTCACCGCGTCGGAGAGGTCGCCGGTGCGACCCTCAGGGTTGGTGTTCTCGGCGAACCACCGCTTCGACGGGTTGAGCCCTTCGCGCCCCATGTGCACGACGCCTCTGGAGTCGCAGCCGACAAGGTTCGTGACGCCGGCGGCCATCATTATCTTGGCGCACGCCACCCCCGAGGCCCCAACACCGTTCACCACCACGCGCAGGTCCTCTATGCGCTTGCCAACGATCTTCAGCGCGTTGATGAGCGCCGCCAGAACCACAACCGCCGTGCCGTGCTGGTCGTCGTGGAAGACCGGGATCTCCAGCTCACGCTTCAGGCGCTCCTCGATCTCGAAGCAGCGCGGAGCGGAGATGTCCTCCAGATTGATCCCCCCAAACGCCGGGGCTATGGCCTTGACTGTAGCGATGATCTCCTCGGTATCCCTCGTGTCCAGGCAGATGGGGAAGGCGTCCACGTTCGCAAACTCTTTGAAGAGCATCGCCTTGCCCTCCATCACCGGCATCGCCGCCTCCGGCCCGATGTCCCCAAGGCCCAGGACCGCCGTCCCGTCGGAGACCACCGCCACGGTGTTGCGTTTTATGGTGAGGTTGAACGCCCGCTCTGGATCGGCAGCGATGGCCCGGCAGACCCTCGCAACACCCGGCGTGTAGGCCATCGAAAGGTCATCGCGGGTGCGGATCTGCATCCGCGAGCGCACCTCGATCTTGCCTCCGAGGTGCATCAGGAACGTCCTGTCAGAGACGTTGATCACCCGCACCTCGGGCATGGAGTCCACCGCCTCGACAACCTTCTGAGCGTGCTCGGAATCCCGGGCGTTGATGGTAATGTCGCGCACGGATCTATGCTGCCCCATGCGGACTATGTCGACCGCCCCAACCATCCCGCCCGCATTTCCGACCGTCGTGAGGATGCTGCCCAGAGCCCCCGCCCGGTGCGGAAACTCGACCCGGAGTGTGAAGCTGTAGCTCGCGCTCGGTATGGCTTCCATCTCGTTCTTCCCCTCTCCAGCCGGGCCTCCGCCCGGCGCTCGCCCCTTCTCTACGGGGATTCTATGCGAGCCTAAAGCTCCGGTAAACGGGTCGCCGGTGGCTTTCAGCGATCAACTCCGACCGCCAGCCGAAGGCCAGCCGCTGAAGGCCACGGCTATACCGGGAGGTACCCCGGATCATCAGGGAGGTCGGCGCCGGGCAGGGCCTCGCGCCGGGCGAGAAACCAATCCGAGAGGGGGCTTTCGGCCCCAGCCTCCGAGGCGGCGCGCGAGAGCCCAAGGCGCAGCTCGTAGAGTATCGGGGGGCGCTCCCCGTAGGAGACCGTCTCCAGCTCGGCGGCAAGGGCCGCGTCTATAAACGCGCCCCAGAGATCTCCGGCGCGCCCGCCGGGTTCGGGCGGGGAGGCGAAGGCGGCCTTAACCTCTTCGGGCAGCGTCGCCCCCTCGATCATCTCCTCGCGTTCTCTGTTCGGCCGCGCCTCCGAGGCCTCCAGGTAGCTCCTGGCCGCGAACAGCAGGGTCCTTGAGGCCAGGGTACGCTTGGCCCAGGACTCTCCAACGGCCTCCCAGTTCACGAAAGATCCCGCATAGAGTTCTCGTAGCTCCATATCCTCCCTCAGAAACCCGGATATCCGTTGTAGACGACCCGGAGCTCGCTCAGGTCGGGCTCCGGGAAGTCTAGAGGCGGGTCCCCCGCCGTCGCGCGGGCCATGTAAGAGGCCCAGATGTCTAGTGGCAGGGTCTCCCCGTTTACCTCCTCCAGCCCGCGCACCCCGACCATCGAGCGGTTGCCCTGCGGGTATCCAACCCACACAGCGGTCGAGAGGCGCGGGGTGTAGCCGACGTACCAGGCGTCCACGAACTCGTCGGTCGTCCCCGTCTTTCCCGCCGAAGGGCGGCCTATCTCCGCGTCCAGGTCGTGATAGCGGCTCGCCGTCCCGTGCTCGACTACGCCGCGCAGCACCCCGGTGGCGACGGCTGCCTCGCCACCGCTCATGACGCGCCGCCCAACGAGTGGATGATCGTAGAGTGCGGTGCGCTCGCCGTAGTTCACGCGGTAGACCCGCTCGACGGAGTAGGGCTCGCGGTAAACCCCGCCAGCGGCGAAGGTTGCGTACACCGAGGCCATCTCCAACGGACTCACCCCGACCCCCAGACCCCCGAGGGCAGTAGAGGGATAGGGTTCTACGGAGCCGCTCACGCCCATCATCCTGGCCATGCGCGCCACGTTTCCGTATCCCAGATCGCTGGCGAGCTGCACGAAGACCGTGTTGTCCGACTCGGCCATCGCCTCGGAGATCGAGATCTCCCCCCGGTTTATGTAGCCGTAGTTGGCGACAAGATACTCCTCTCCCTCAAAGCGCACCTTGAGGTCCTGCGAGACATAGGTGCTCTCGGGCGAGATCCCGGCTCTCAAAGCAGCGGCGAGAACGACTGCTTTAAAGGAACTCCCCGGCTGCCGCCGCGCGTCGAGCGCGAGGTTGAAGGTCCCCGCCCGCCCCGCGAGCGCTCTTATCGCGCCCGTCTGCGGCTCCACGGTAGCGATGGCGGCCGAAGGATCATCCTCTGCGTAGAGGGTCTCCTCCACAGCCTCCAGCGCCTCGCGCTGCATCTGCGAGTCCAGGGTAGCGTGTATCCTGAGGCCACCGCGTTCCAGGGCGTCCTCTCCGAGCCGACCCTCTACCTCCCGGCGCACCTTCTCGACAAACGCGAGGTAGGCAGGGTCCTCGGGCCGCGAGCCGGAGACGAACCTCGGACGGGATGCGGCGGCCCTGCGTTGCTCGGAGGCGGAGATCATGCCCTCCATCCGCATGATCTCAAGCACCTGGTCGCGACGCTCGTATGCTTTGTCCGCGAGCACCCTGCCGCCGGCGGTGGAATAGGTCGAGGGAGCATGCAGGAAGCCGGCGAGGGTGGCCGCCTCGGAGAGAGTCAGCGCCTCAGCGCTCTTGCCGAAGTAGCGTTGCGCAGCCTCCTCGGCGCCGTAGGCACCCCTTCCGAAGTACACGGCGTTCAGGTAGGCGGTGAGGATCTCCTCCTTGCTGTGATCACGCTCGTAGGCGAAGGCGAGCGCGGCCTGCACGAAACGCCGCCAGAAGGAGACCTCGAAGCGATGCTCCTCCGGCACGTAGACGTTCTTCATGAGCTGCTCGGTGATCGTCGAGCCTCCCTCGTGCACCTCCCACGCCCGCAGGTCGGTCCACGCCGCCCGGGCGACGCCTTCGAGGTCTACACCGAAGTGATCGTAGAAGCGCCGGTCCTCGATGGCGACGACCGCGTCCGGGAGGTATTCCCCGAGCCCTTCGGGGCCGACGGTCTCGCGGGGCTCACTCCCCTGGATCTCCGCTATCTTCTCGCCGTCCATGTCGTAGACGTAGGAGGTCTGCGGCAGCACGGGATAGCGCCGGTCGAATCGCTCGCCGTAGGCGGTTACGGCGTAGGCGTAGAGCCCCCCGACACCGACCACGGCAACGGCGGTCAGGATCAGGGCCAGGTTGAACAAGCCGCGTACTACGCGGCGAAAAGGACTCCGCCGCCCTTTTTCGGCGACTCTCTTGCCGGTTTCGAAGAAGCCGTAAGCGTCGTACATCCCACCAGCAGTCTACCGCAACCGCCGGCCAGCCCCTCCAACGCGAGTCGCCGGTGCTAGTATTTGGAGTCATGCCGGAACTTACCTGCACCGCCAGACGCACCGGAGACTTCGAGAGCCGGACGGAAGAATACGAGCTCACCTTCGCCTTCGCGGGAGCCGGACCGCGGCCTCTGAAGGTAAAGTACCTTGCCTCCCGGGCATACGAGATCAACGCCGCCCTCGACGCCGCCGCCGAGACCGCCCGCCAGACGATAGCGGAGGTGGATCCCGCGCTGGCCGCCAGACCGGGCGACGAGGCTCTTCAGCAACTAGCCTGGCGGACGATGCAGGCCGCCAAGTACGAGGAGGGTACCCCGCAGACTACCCGCCTGGAGTTGTAGACGCTCCCCGTGTAGGCGCTCCCCGTGTAGGCGCTCCCCGCCTCTTACGCGGATCGCTCGAAGCAGAGAAGCTCTTCCAACCGGATGCGCCGCTCGTAGAGCGCCGTCCCAACGACGACGCCCGCGACGCCGGGCACTCCGGAGAGGATGCGCACGTCTCCGGCGTCTCGCACCCCTCCGCTGGCGATCGTAGGCAGGATACGCGCCACAGCGGCGGTCTCCTCGAGGGCGGCGCCGGTACCCATCCCGTCACGGGAGACCTCGGTGAAGAGGACCGAACCCACCCCGTCGGCGGCGAGTTCCTCCGCAAGCTCCAGCACCCCGACACCGCTCGACTCCCGCCAGCCGTGCGTAGCGACGACGCCCTCCCGGGCGTCGACGGCGACCACGAGGTTCTCTCCCAGCTCATCGAGGACCCGCAGCCGGAGGCCCCGGTCGGAGACGGCCGCGGTCCCTATTACGACCCGCGCCGCCCCGGCCTCCCGCACGGCACGCAGATCCTCCAGGGTGCGCACCCCTCCCCCGACCTGGAGCGGCACGTCGACCGCGCGGGACATCTCCCGGATCAGGTCCAGTTGCACCGGCCTTCCCTCCCTCGCCCCGTCGAGGTCCACGACGTGTATCGCTCGCGCCCCGCGTCGCTCCCACTCGCGGGCGCGCGCTACGGGATCCTCGTCGTAGCGCCTCTCGCGCCCGAAGTCCCCCTGCACGAGCCTCACGCACCGCCCGCCGCGCAGATCTATCGCCGGGAAGACGGTGAAGCCGCTCAAGCCGCCGCGCTCTCCCGCGCCCAGCCGAGGAAGTTCTCGTAGAGCCGCAGGCCCGCCCGGCTGCTCTTCTCCGGGTGGAACTGTACCGCGACCAGATTCTCTCGCCCCGCGGCCGCGCAGAACTCGACCCCGTAGTCCGAGGTTCCGAGCAGGTCCTCCTCCCGCGCGGGCTCCGGGTAGTAGGAGTGCACGAAGTAGAACGCCTCTCCGTCGAGGCCATCGAGCACCGGGTGTCCGCGCGCTACCCGCAGGGCGTTCCATCCCATGTGCGGCACCTTGAGGTCGCCTGCGGGGAAGCGCACGACCTTCCCCGGCAGCACGCCGAGGCCCTCCGCCTCCGGAGACTCCTCCGAGCCCTCGAAGAGAACCTGCAGCCCCACGCAGACGCCGAGCAGGGGCCTCCCGGCGGCGAGCGCCTCGCGACAGACGGCATCCATCCCGCGCTCGCGCAGCTTGCGTACGCAGTCCCCGAAGGCCCCGACGCCCGGCAGCACCACGGCGTCGGCGCGCAGAACGCGGTCCGGGTCGGGCGTCAGGGCCACCCGCGCCCCGGCCTTCTCCAGCGCGCGCGTCACCGA
>JBFLXF010000113.1:0-6656 GCA_040757515.1 Actinomycetota bacterium | reverse complement strand
TCTTTGATCTTTCGCCATTGAGTTTTCGTTAGTTCGTAGCGTGCGGGCATATCTCCACCTCGGTCGTTGGCTTGCCCTCCGAGTGAAGCAGACATTTGCCTATATGTCGATTCGCCCTAGAACAACCGACGGTACCAGGGACGCCGCTCGCGGCTCTGCACCGGGGCCGGGCTCTCGCCGAGGCGGGAAAGACCGTGCTCGGCGCGCACGGCGTTGCGCCCGCGCAGGACCAGCGGGTGCTCCTCCCAGCCTTCGCCCGCCTCCTCGGCAATACCCGCGGCGATCTTCGCGAGGGCCGCCCCGTCCATGCCCCCTACCCTCGCTGCCTCGTACCGGATGCCCAACAGAACGAGGTCGCGGTCCCCGCTGGCGCTCACGCGTTCTGCGAGCTGGCCGTCGGGGCAGGGCTCTCCTTGCGCAGCTCGAGGCGAGCTATCTGCGCGCGATGCACCTCGTCGGGGCCGTCGGCCAGGCGCAGTGTGCGGGAGGCCGCCCAGAAGCTCGCGAGCGGGAAGTCGTCGGAGACCCCCGCGCCGCCGAACGCCTGTATCGCCCTGTCGAGCACCCGGAGCGCCACGTTGGGGGCTACAACCTTTATCATGGCGATCTCGGCGCGGGCCTCCTTGTTGCCCACCGTGTCCATCATGTAGGCGGCCTTGAGCGTGAGCAGGCGCGCCTGCTCTATCTCGATGCGGGAGTCGGCGATCCATCCCTGTATGACGCCCTGCTCGGAGAGGGGTTTCCCGAAGGCGACCCTGCCCTTTACCCGCTCGCGCATCAGTTCCAGGGCGCGCTCGGCGACCCCGATGAGGCGCATGCAGTGGTGGATGCGGCCCGGTCCGAGGCGGCCCTGCGCTATCGCAAAGCCCTTGCCCTCGCCCCAGAGGATGTTCGAGGCGGGCACGCGTACATTCTCGAAGGTGATCTCCGCGTGCCCGTGCGGGGCGTCGTCGTAGCCGAAGACCGGCAGGGTGCGCTCGATCTTTACGCCGGGCGCGTCCATGGGGATGAGGATCATGGACTGCTGCTCGTACCTGGGGGCCTCGGGATCGGTCTTGCCCATGAAGATACAGATCCTGCAGCGGGGGTCCGGGGCGCCGGTGGACCACCACTTCCTCGCGTTTACGACGTAATGGTCCCCGTCCCGCTCGATGCGGCCCTGGATGTTTGTCGCATCAGAGGAGGCTACCTCGGGCTCGGTCATCGCGAAGCAGGAGCGGATCTCACCTCTAAGCAGCGGCTCCAACCAGCGCTTCTTCTGCTCCTCGGAGCCGTAGCGCACCAGCACCTCCATGTTGCCGGTGTCCGGCGCGTTGCAGTTGAAGGCCTCCGGGGCGATGGGGCTTCGGCCCATGATCTCGCACAAAGGCGCGTACTCCAGGTTCGTCAGGCCTGCTCCGTACTCGCTCTCGGGCAGAAAGAGGTTCCAGAGCCCCTCTTCTCTGGCCTTTGCCTTGAGTTCTTCCATCACCGGCGGGATACTCCAGCGCTCGCCGCGCTCGGTGGCCGCAGCGAGCTGCTCGCGGTAGGTGCTCTCGTTCGGGTAGACGTGCTCGTCCATGAAGGCTTCGAGCCTCTCCCTGAGCTCTATAACCTTCTTGGAATAGTCGAAGTTCATAGCCGCTCCTCCCGAGACGCGTCCATCGCCGGACCGCTCCCTTCCCCGGTCCGGGGTACGCCGGATTCTGGCATGCGGGCGTGGATGCCGCAACCGACCGCGTCTTGCCGTAGAATGAGGCCGCAGAGAACCTGTGAGGGAGGATGAGGCTCGCTACCATACGCCGGGACGGCGCCGAAGTCGCCGCGATCGTGACGTCCGACGGTGCGGTGCCCATCTTCTGTATCCGGGGCTTCGAGGAGACGGTAGACCTGGACTCCCTGCTGGCGAGCGGGAGGCTTGAGGAGTTGCGCGCCGCAGCCGGAACGGCGAGGCGTGCGGACGCCGTACCTCCCGCTCGGATCCGTTACGGGCCGCTCTACCGCAGGCCACGCAAGATCTGGGGTATCGGCCTCAACTACGCCGAGCACGCCGCCGACCTCGACGAGATGACCCCGAAGGGCGAGCCCGCGAGCTTTATGCGCCCGGACACCACGATCATCGGTCTCGGCGACGAGATACGGCTCCCCGGGCAGTCGGAGCGGGTCACCGCCGAGGCGGAGCTCGGGCTGATCATCGGGCGCAGGGCGAAGGATGTGCCGGAGGAGGACGCTCCCTCCGTGGTGGCGGGATTCACGACCGTGCTAGACATGACCGCCGAGGACATCCTGCGCCGCAACCCTCGCTACCTCACCCGCGCCAAGAGCTTCGACACCTTCTTCAGCTTCGGCCCGCATCTCGTGACGCCGGATGAGGTGGGGGAGGTGAGTTCTCTGGAGGTCGCCACGATCCTCAACGGCGAGATCCGGCGCAGAAACACCGTCTCCAACATGACCTTTTCGCCGTGGTGGCTCGTCTCATTTCACTCCAAGGTCATGACGCTCCTGCCCGGTGACGTCATCTCAACCGGGACGCCCGGAGCGGTGGTTATAGAGGACGGAGACGTAGCCGGGTGCCACATCACCGGCTTCGAGCCGCTCTTTAACCCGGTGGTACGGCGGCCGGCCCGCTGCTGAACACTTCTGTCCCGGAGCCTTCCCGCTCCGTTATGCTTAAGAGGCCAAGTACCCATCCGGCGAGAGGAGGGGGAGTGGATCTCGGTCTGAGAGGAAAGTCTGCGCTGGTGCTGGCGGCGAGCAGGGGGCTCGGCCGGGCGATAGCCGCAGAGCTCGCCCGCGAGGGGGCGCGGGTCCTGATCACGAGCCGCGGCGAGTCGGCCCTTGCCGGCGCCGCCTCGGATATAGCCAGAGAGACCGGCGGCGAGGTGCTTCACCGCGCGGCCGACCTCACCCGCTCAGATGACGTAGACGCCCTCATCTCCTACGCCAACGAATCCTTAGGCGGGGTAGACGTCTTGGTCACCAACACCGGCGGGCCGCCCGCCGGAAACTTCGACGACTTCGCCGATGAGGACTGGAGTGCGGCGTTCGACCTGATCCTGCTGAGCCTCATCCGCGTCGTGCGCGGCGTCCTGCCCGGGATGCGCGGGCGCGGCGGCGGGCGCATCGTCTGCGTGGCCTCCTCCTCCGTAAAGCAACCCATAGAGGGTCTGATCCTCTCCAATACTTTCCGCGCCGGTCTCAACGGCCTCGTGAAGAGCCTCTCCGCCGAGCTCGCCCCGGACGGTATCCTCATAAACGCCCTGGGGCCCGGCCGCGTCTCCACCGACCGCACCGCCGATCTGGACCGCAGGAGGGCTGACTCCCTCGACGTCTCCGTCGAGGAGGTCCGCCGCTGGTACGAGGCGCGGATACCGCTCGGGCGCTACGGCGCGCCCGAAGAGTTCGCTCGGGTAGCAGCCTTCCTGGCCTCGCCCGCGAACGGCTACGTCACGGGCCAGGCCATCCTGGTGGACGGCGGGATGGTGCGAGCCATTTAACTGGTGGCCTTGCGGGCTCGTGCTATAGTCTCCGCCATGTCCGGCAGCGCGGAGGCTTACCACGCCGTCCCGCCGGAGGAGCCGCGCGGAGGCGGCGCTCTCAGCTACCGTCCCGTGCTACTGGCCGTCGCCGTCGCGACGGTAGGTGTCCTGCCGGCGTTCCTCACCGGCGGGCTGGCGGTGCAGGTGCGCGGGGATCTCGGCTTCGGTCCCGCGAAGCTGGGCCTCGCCGTCGCCGCGTTCTTTGCCTTCTCCTCGCTCACCTCGGCTCTCATGGGCCGATTTGTAGAGAGGATCGGGGCGCAGGGTGGGATGCGGCTCGCCGCCGCGGGCAGCGCCGCCGCTCTCCTGGGAGTGGCGCTCCTGGCCAACTCCTGGTACGGGCTCGTAGCCTGCCTCCTGCTCGGCGGTCTCGCCAACGCCGTCTCCCACCCGGCGACGCACCTCTCGCTCGCCCGCGAGGTCCCCGCCGGACGTCAGGGACTCTCCTTCGGGATAAAGCAGTCCGCCATACCTTCGGCCACCCTGCTCGCCGGTCTCGCCGTGCCCTTTATCGCCGTGACTTTCGGCTGGAGATGGGCGTTTATCATGGGGGCCGGCCTTGCGTTGCTCGTCGCTCTGCTCGTGCCGCGCTCCCGCGCGGGCGCCACAGTCCGGCGCGTGAAGGAGGCACGCTCGGCCGACGCCGGGACGCTCCCGATGGTCCTGCTGGCGATCGGCATAGGCCTGGGCTCCACCGCGGCGACACCCCTGGGGGCGTTTATCGTGGGCTCCTCGGTCGAGTCGGGGTTGCGCGTGGAGAGCGCTGGTCTGCTGCTCGCGCTCGGGAGCGCCGCCGGGATCTCCGTGCGCGTACTCTTCGGACACCTGGCCGACGGCATGAGCGGCGGAAGGCTCAGGCTCGTTGCGGGGATGCTCGGCGTCGGCGTGGCGGGCTTCGTCCTCCTCGCCAGCGGGGCACCCTCGCTCCTGGTCGCAGGAACCCTCCTCGCCTTCGGCGCCGGTTGGGGATGGCCCGGACTCTTCAACTTCGCCGTGGTGAAGACCAACCCTAACGCCCCGGCCGCCGCCACCGGCATCACCCAGACCGGTGCCTCGGCGGGCGCCGCCGCGGGTCCGCTTCTCTTCGGCTTCGTCGTGGAGCACGCCTCATACTCCGCCGCCTGGCTATTTTCGGCGGGCGCGGCTCTGGCCGCTCTCGTCGCCGTACTTCTCGGGCGTGCCATGGTGCTGCGCGATCGGGGCGCGAAGGGGTCTGCCGGGACCTCTGTGCGCTAGCATGTGAGGGGTGGGCTCGAAAAAGAGATACAGTCGCGCCACGCGCCTCGCGCGCTACGCCGGGACGGCCGTGGTCGTGCTCGCGGTCGTCGCGGCGATCGGCCCCTCGGGATACGTGCCGCCGGAGGCTCCCTCCTACCCGGAGCCCGTACCGCTGCGCAACGCCGGCCTCATCGGAGAGCCCGGCCACACCTACGCGGTGCCGCCGGACCGGGTAGACGGCGCTTCCTACCTGCCGCGCAGCAGCGTCCTCGTGCTCCCGGACGGGAGGCTGCGCTACCTGCCCTCCGGCTCTTCGCGCCCGGACACCGTCCCGCCCGACGACGCGCGGGCGCTCGCGGCCGCCGAACGCTCCCGGGTCTGGCTGCGGATGGGGACCGTCCCCGGCAAGACCGGGATCGAACGCCGCATCGCCGCGCGCGCTCTGCTCGATCTGCGGCTGCTGACGCTCCCGAACGGGGCGGCGCTCGCCGCCCCCGATACCGGCTGGGACTATGTCTGGCCGCGCGACGCGAGCTTCGTGGCCGCGGCGTTCGCCGCGTCGGGCCACCACCGGGAGAGCCTGCGGGTCCTCTCGTTTATCGCCTCCGTTCAGGAGCCCGACGGGACCTGGGAGGCCCGCTACGAGCCCGTGGGCGCCCCGGTTCTCGACGGGCGCCCGCCGCAGCTCGACGCGACCGGTTGGTTTCCCTGGGCGGTCTGGTTCTGGTACGCGACCGCGCCTCCCATGGAGCGCCACAGGGCGCGCGACCTCTGGCCGGCCGTCCGTGCCGCCGCCGACGCCGCGGCGACCTCCCTGGGGCCGGAGGGGCTTCCGCCCGGCGGTCCGGACTACTGGGAGATACCGACCCTCCGCCCGAACCTGGGCACCGCCGCGCCGCTGCGGGCGGGCCTGCGGGCCGCCGCCGACCTGGCCGCCCGCTTCGGCGACGCCGAGAGGGCCGAACTCTACGGCTGGTCCGCCTCCCGGCTGGATGCGGCCATCGAGCGCGAGTTCGCGCCCCACGACTATCCTCGCACCACCGCCCCGGACAGCGGGGCCGACTCCGCCATCACCTTCCTCGCCCCGCCGTTCGCCCCGCCCGGGGCGGATGTCCGGCGCGCCGCCGTCCGGGCCGCGGAGAGGCTCGAGGCCCCGAACGGCGGCATCCTGCCCGGAGAGAGATGGCCGCAGGACCCGACCGTCTCCTGGACCCCCGAGACGGCCCTCTTCCTGCTTGCCGAGATCGGGCTCGGCAGGGAGAAGGCGGCGGAGAGGCGCTTCGCCTGGCTCGTCCTGCACCGCACGAAGCTCGGGGCCTTCCCGGAGAAGATAGATGGCGAGGGGAGACCCCAGTCGGCTGCCCCTCTCGCCTGGACGTCGGCCGTCGTCGTCCTCGCGCTGGCCGAGAAGGAGGGCAGGCTGCCCGTCCCGCCCGAGCCATAGGGAGCTTACAGAACCTCGATCCCGTCCCCGGCTCGTATCCTCCCGGCCTCGACGACGCGGGCGCAGATGCCGCCGCGCCCCCTCAGGGCGCGCGTCATGCCCGGCTCAGAGAGATCCTGCACATGCCTGCACGGCGGGCGCGGCCGGTCGTACTCGAGCACCGTCTCCCCGACGCGGAACCGCTTGCGACGCAGGGCGGCGAGGTCGAGGCCGCGCACGACGATGTTGCGCCGGTGTTCGCCGTTCTTTACGCTTATGCCGAGCTCGCTCTCGATGTGATCCAGGTCCTCGCCGGAGATCAGGGTGATCTCGCAGACGTCCCCGTAGGACGTCCAGTAGCCGGTGCCCTCGCAGTAGCGGTCGTCCCGGATGCCGCAGCCCGCGACCGTCTCCACCTCCGTAACGCGCCGCATCGGGGCGCTGCCCTCGTCCGTGATGTAGATCTCCTCGACCACGCCTTTCACGCGCACCTCCTA
>JBFLXF010000112.1:0-6688 GCA_040757515.1 Actinomycetota bacterium | reverse complement strand
GCCGACCTCGTCCGGGGCACCCGCGCCCTCACCCAGGCCGCCGAGCCCGGAGAAGCGTACCTCGGGGCAGCCTTCGAGCGGAACCGGTTGTGGCTCATGGCCTCGCGCTACGCCGCAGACGAGTCGCCGAACGTGGCGGTCTTCCACGCAAGCGGTGCTACCGAGAGGCTTCTCGAACCAGATCTCACCGGGACGGCGCCGCTTCTCGGACCGACATGGACCGCAGAGAGCTCGCTCTACGCCTGGAGAGCTGAAGGAGACACCCTCGTCCTGACGGCCTACAACTTCTTCGAGCGGCGGCAGACAACCGTCTACCAGACGGAGAAGACGGTCGGACCTGCCGCCTACTACTTCGACGCCAACGCCTTCGTCTTCGCCGAGCGGCCGCGTGGCGCGGATCTCGAGCGTTCGCGCCTGAGGGTGCTGGCCGGTACCGGAGAGCTTCCCATCTCCGGCGGCGAGGGACTGGGGCTCTACGACCCTTCGCTCCCCATCCCGGCGCTCGACTACGCGATGGCCGTGATGTGGACTGACGGCGAGAGGACCGGCGTGGGGCTGCTCGATCCCGACGGGTGGACCTTCCAGAAGACCGGCGTCCTCGTCGAGCCCGGAAGCCGGTACCCCAGGATCAGCTACGACGGCACCCACGTCGCCACCGCCAGGGGCTCCGAGCTCACCGTACGCAGGCTCGAAGACGGCGAGGTCGTTCTGCGCGTCCAGGACCTGCAGCCCAGAGGCGCGGCCCTGGGGCGCGTCCGCGAGGGAGGGCTCCGCGTACCGCCCGAGGCGGACGCGCTGGCGTCGCCGAACTTCTCCTGGAGGAGCTTTGAAGGCTCGTAGTCCTGTGATAAGTCGGATAGAGGGCGAGGGGGGCGCGCGCCTCCGGCGGCGCTTCGGCGCGCGCGAGGCGGTGTTGCTCCTCGCGTTTGTGTATGCGGTCGCCATCGCCGGGCTCTCGATGTACAAGCACGAGGTCTACCTCTCCAGTCGTTTCGACCTTGGCAACATGGATCAGGCGGTCTGGAACAGCGCCCACGGGCGCATCCTGGAGGCGACGGACGAGGAGGGGGAGATCACCTCCCGCCTCAAGAACCACGCGGACTTTCTGCTCCTCACCTACGTCCCGCTCTACTGGCTCTACCCGAGCCCGCACTGGCTGCTCGTCACGCAGGCCGCCGTCGTGGGCGCGGGCGCGATACCCCTCTTCTGGCTCGCCAGACGCTTTATGGGCGGCAGGGAGTGGCCGGCGGCGCTCGTCGCCATGGCCTACCTCTTCAACCCCGGCCTTCAGGCCGCAAACCTCTTCGACTTCCACGCCCAGACGATGGCGGGAACCTTTCTCTTATTCGCCCTCCACTACCTTCTGGAGCGGTGCCCGGTTCCCTTTCTGCTCTTCGCGGCGCTCGCGGCGCTCACCAAAGAGGGAACGGTGCTCATCGTCGGGATGATGGGGCTCTACGTCCTCTTCGTCTGCCGCAGACCGAGGTGGGGGATACCCGTCTTTGCGGTGAGCGTCGCCTACTTTCTGCTTACGATGCTCGTTATCATTCCGTTGTTTAACACGGGCGATTCGAGCGGGCTGGTGGAGGAGCGATACGGGGCGTTCGGGGGCTCGCTCGGCGGCGTGATAGCCACGACGCTCACGGACCCCTTCTTTACCCTCGCCTACATGCTCGCGCACGGAAAGGCTCTCTACCTGCTCTCGCTTGCGGGGATGGCGGGTTTCATGGGTATATTCGCGCCGCTCTTGCTGGCGCTGCCGCTGCCGGAACTCGCGATAAACCTCCTCAGCGACCGGCCGCAGATGACGAACGTGCGCTACCACTACTCCGCCCCGATCCTGCCTTTCGTCTACGTCGCTGCCGCAGCGGGCATCGCCCGCGTTACGCGCCTCCTCTCCGCGGCGTCCGAGCGCGGCGGCGTCCTGGCTCGCCTTCTGCCGAAGACGGGCGCTCTCGCGAAGAGGCTGCCTGTCGTACTGGCCACGGGAGTGCTGCTTCTGAACCTTCAGCTTGACTACAGCATCGGGCCGCTGCCCGTCTTCCACGCCCCGGGGAATACCCTCTCGGTGATAGACCCTGCGCCCCGCGAGCACCTGCGGGCCTTGGACCGGGCGGTCGCCCTCATCCCGGACGGGGCGAAGGTCTCGGCGTCGAACCAGATAGGGGCGCACTTAGCGCACCGGCGCTACCTGTACCTCTTCCCCACGATACGGGACGCCGAGTACGTGATCGTGGACGAGACCGAGCCGGCCTACGACACTGCCCTGAACCCGGTTCTAAACCTCCAGTCGGTCCAGAGGCTGCGCGAGAGCGGGGAGTACCGCAAGATCTTCGACGAGAGCGGCGTCCTGGTCTTCGAGCGGCGCTAGGCGTCCCCTTCTGCAGACCCGCCCCCCTCGGTCGGACGCTTTATGAGATCCGGGTTGGAGTCGGCGAGCTTTCTGGCCTCGCCGTAGGCTTCCTCTGCACTCTCGTAGCCCTCTCCGACCTCTGCGAGCAGGTCGAGGGCCTCCTCGCGCCGGTCTTCGAGCGCGGGATCGTCCTGCAGGATCTCGTAGAAGCGGATCTCCTTCTGCTCGGCGGCGAGTTGGGCGTCCATCGCTTCGGAGAGCAGCCTGGCATACCGTTTGATGTCCTCTTCGACGTCGAGTTGCTGCACTTCCGCGAGCGATTCTCTGGCATCCCGGAGGCTGTTGCGGGCCTGCTGGAGGTTTCTCCGGGCCTCGGCGATGCGCTCCTTCTGGTTCGAGGGGTCCCCGCCCTTCTCGATCCTCTCCTTTACTTCGGCGTAGGTATCGCGGGCCCGCTCGAAGTGTCGGTTGTGCTCGGCTATGGAGGCGTTGGCCGCCTCTATGGCCTCGTTGGCTTGCTCCCGGGAGTCTTCGAGCGGGTTTCCGCAGCCGCCGAGTAGCACGATGAGCAGCGGGAGCGCGACAGCCAGCACGCGAGGGGTTATCATCTGGGCCATGAGCGAGGGAAGTCTACCGCCTTTCGGTCCTATCGGTCTGCGTTCCTTTCCGCGTCTCGCGCGGCGTGTCTTCGGCGGACCCTTGAGACGTCTGTTCGTGCGCGGCCGCCGCGATGTGGGAGTCCCTCCGGAGCCTGTCCCCGACCCGGAGCTCTCTGTGGCGATCCGGGCGTACGCCGAGGCTCACTCCGTCCAGTTTGACCGGGCGATGCGCCTCCTCGCGAGGGCCGAGCGCCTGGAGAGCGAGGGGACGCCGAGCGAGAGCCTTCGCCGCCGCGCCGAGCGCGCCCGCGCCGAGGTCGAGGCGGGCCTCAGCGCGCTCCGCGACTCCCTCGACGCTGCTCAGAGGCACGCTTTCGACCGGGAGCTCGCGCGTCTCTTTCCGGCCTTTGCGCGGCCCGGCGGACACGCCTGAGGATTCTCTAGCCTTCGGAGGTCAGAGCGCCGTATGCCTCTCTGGCGAGCTTGCGGGCCTGCGGGCCGGTTTTGGGGTTGAGGAACAGGAAGCCCACCGCGGCCAGAAGCAGCAGCAAGAGGAGTCCGCCGCCCCCGCCGCCGGTCCTGACCTTCTCGCCGCGCACGCGCTTTGAACCCTCCTGTGCGGCCTGCGCCGCGGCCTCCACGTGTCTGCGAAGCTTGTCGTCGTCCCAGAGCCTGGCGATCACGTCGGTGACCTCTTCGCCGGAGAGCTCGTCGGCGATCCTGCGTGCCGACTCTATGAAGACCCGGATGTTCTCCCGAAGGTCGTCGTCGTAGAGCAGCCTCTCCAGTACGGGGCGCGCCCCCGCGTAGGCCGCTGCGAGCGTCGCAGTCGGGACCAGCGAGGTCTCACCGGCCTTGTCCTTCAGCCTCTCAGCCCGGCTCTTTCTTCCGAACACCCGGAACCTCCCTTTCGCGCTCCTTGCCGAAGTTGCGCCTACATCATACCCGTTCGGACGGACCTTTATCCCGTTTTGCCGAGCGGCTCTATCCGCACCGCAAGCGTTTCGCCATCTACCTCGACTCTCTCGCCGCCGGAGACCTCGCGATTCAGCTCCAGGCTGCGGGCCAGAACCTCGTTCCTGAAGTAGCCGCCCCAGCGCCCCGAGAGCAGTGCTCTTATCCGCTCGCTCCCGGAGAGCTCTACGGCGACGGACTCTTCGATCTCGAACCCCTTCTCGCGCCTGAGGTTCTGTACTCTGTGCACCAGCTCCCGCACCAGCCCCTCGTCCAGCAACTCCTCGTCGAGACGGGTGTCGAGAGCCACGGAGAGGTCGCCCTCGCGGGCGAGCGCGTAGCCCTCCCGCTCGACCGGCTCTACGAGCAACTCATCGGGCGAGAGCGTGAGCACCTGTCCGTCCACCGAGACCTCCACGCTCTCTCCGGCCGCCGCCCGCGCTCCGACCTCCGGCGGTGCCTCGGCGAGCGCCGCCCGGATGCCCGGCACGAGCCTCCCGTATTTAGGGCCAACGACGCCCAGGTTTGGCTTGAGGTCGTAGGCCGTTACGTCCTCGGGCGTGCCGAAGCGCAGTTCCTTGACGTTCAGCTCGTCGAGCACCACGTCCTTGAGGCTCTCCACCCCCGCCCGGAGGCGTTCGCCGTCTCCGGATGGGACTACCACGACCTCTCGCAGGGGCTGGCGGGTCTTTATGGCGGCGGCGTTGCGGGCCGCCCGCCCGAGCGACACCACGCGCCGCGCGGCGCTCATGCGCTCGGAGAGGTCCTCGTCCACCAGCGCCTCCTCGTAGGCTGGCCAGTCTGCGAGGTGCACGCTCTCCGGCGCCTCGGGGTCAACGTTTACGACGAGATTCTGGTAGAGCTTCTCGGCGACGAACGGAGTAAATGGGGCGGTGAGCTTCGCGACCGCTACCAGGCAATCATAGAGGGTGGAGTGCGCCGCCCGCTTGTCCGTATCGTCCTCGCCCTTCCAGAAGCGGCGGCGGCTGCGCCTCACGTACCAGTTGGAGAGCTCGTCCACGAAGTCTCCGATGGCCCTGCCCGCTGCGGTCACGTCGTAGGCATCGAGCCGTCCGGTGGCGGTGCGGATCGTGAGCTGCAGTTCGCTCAGGATCCAGCGGTCCATGAGGCTGCGATCCTGCGGCGCGACGTAGTCCCCTTTCGGGTCGAAGCCGTCTATGCGGGCGTATGTGACGAAGAAGGAGTAGGTGTTCCAGAGCGTCAGGAGGTACTTGCGGACGGCTTCGTCTACCTGATCCTCGGAGAAGCGGCGTGTATTGCCGGGGCTCGTGGCGGTGTAGAGCGCCCACCGCAGCGCGTCGGCGCCCTGCTTGCGGAAGATGTCCCAGGGGTCCACGACGTTGCCGAGGGACTTGCTCATCTTCTTGCCCTCGGCGTCCAGGATATGCCCGAGGACGAGGCAGGTCTTGTACGAGCTTTTGCCAAACAGCATGGTGGAGACGGCGAGCAGAGAGTAGAACCAGCCGCGGGTCTGATCCACGGCCTCGCAGATGAAGTCCGCTGGGAACTGCCGGCGGAAGTGCTCGTTGCTTTGCGGGCCGCCGTGCGGGTAGGCCCACTGGGCGAAAGGCATCGAGCCCGAGTCGAACCACACGTCGAGGACCTCGGGGACGCGAGTCGCCTCCTCGCCGGTCTCCGGGTGGCGGATGCGGACGCGGTCTATGTACGGGCGGTGCAGATCTTCGGGGAGGGGGTCCATCGCCAGCTCTTTGAGCTCCCGGGCGCTACCGACCACGACCACGTCACCGCTCTGCGTGCGCCAGATGGGGAGCGGCGTGCCCCAGTAGCGCTCGCGGGAGAGCGCCCAGTCTATGTTGTTCTTTAGCCAGTCGCCGAAGCGCCCCCACTTTATGTGCTCGGGGACCCAATTTATGTTCTCGTTCTCCTGGAGCAATTCGTCGAGCACGGCGGTGGTGCGGGCGTACCAGGCGCGCTTGGCGTAGTAGAGAAGTGGCGTGCCGCATCTCCAGCAGTGCGGATAGGCGTGCTCGTACTCCTCGGCCCTGAAGAGTAGGCCCTTCTCCCGGAGCTCCTCGATGAGCCCCGGGTCGGCGTCCTTGACGAACTGCCCGGTGAACGGCCCAACCCGTTCATCGAAGGTGCCGTCAGGCTTTACAGGGTGGATAGTGGGCAGTCCGTAGCGCTGACCGGTCCTCGCGTCGTCCTCGCCGTATGCCGGGGCGGTGTGCACCAGACCCGTGCCTTCGGTCGTCGTCACGTAGTCTCCGAGGACTACGGTCCAGAGGCTCTTGTGGCTCTCTGCGTTCTCGACGGGGACGTAGTCGAAGGGACGGCGGTACTTCAGACCTTCGAGCCGCTCTCCCTTGCGCGTTTCGACGATGCGGTAGCTGTCCTCGCCGAGCACGCGGTCGAGGAGGTCGTAGGCCAGGATCAGGTACTCGCCGCCGACCTCTACGGTCGCGTAGTCCACCTCGGGGTGGGCGGCGACGGCGGCGTTGGAGACGAGGGTCCACGGGGTCGTGGTCCATACGAGGAGGCTTGTGTTCTCGTCGTCTTCGAGCGGCAGCTTCACGTAGACGCTCGGGTCCACGACGGGATCGGGGTACTGCTGGTAGCCCAATGCCACCTCGGCGGAGGAGAGGGAGGTCTGGTCGCGCGGGCAGTGGGCGCTGACCTTGTAGCCTTCGTAGAGCAGGTCCTTCTCGTAGAGGGTCTTCAAGGCCCACCAGACGCTCTCGATGTAGGGGTTGTCGAGGGTGCGGTAGGGGTCGTCCATGTCGAGCCAGAAGCCGAGACGTTC
>JBFLXF010000111.1:0-6702 GCA_040757515.1 Actinomycetota bacterium | reverse complement strand
CCTGCGATACTTCGCCATAACTCTGCTCCTCTACCATCGAATGTCTATCCAGTAATAAGTCTACCATCTCTACCTTGACGACAGAGCGATTTGCAATACTATCGGATTATATAGTGTTGTTAGTGCGGGGAGGTTTGGATAAGGGGAGACGAGGCCGGACGACTTTGGCGCGTCCCGGTTTCTGTGGAGCGTATCATCGTGTGGGGACGTCTGCGGTGCATTGACGTTGAGATGTTTGGCGGGCGTCTGGCAGTGGACCCGGATTTGGAGGTGATCTTGACCGATCCCGAGCGTACCGATGATAGAAGGGAGGAGAGCGGGGCGCGAGCCCGGGCGCTTCTGCTAGGTCTGCCGCTCGTGGTCCTCGTCGCCCTGGTGGCGCTCTTCTTCCTGGGAGGCGAGCAGCGTCCCGAAGAGCGCGATGCCCGTAACGCTCCCGAGTCCCGGAGCAGCGGCGGCGTAGAGCAAAGCGGCGGCCGGCAGGCTACGGCCGGGGCGGAGGAGGCCGGTCTCCCGCACCCTAGCCTGGGGTCCGAAGACGCGCCCGTAGTCATGGTGGAGTACGCCGACTACCAGTGTCCCTACTGCGGCAGGTTCGCCCGTGAGGTCGAACCAGAGCTGGTGGAGAGATACGTAGAGGACGGGACGCTCAGGATTGAGTGGCGAGACTTTCCCTACTTGGGACAGGAGTCCGTAAACGCCGCGCTGGCTGCCCGGGCGGCGCAGGCGCAGGGCAAGTTTTGGGAGTACCACCGCCTACTCTTCGAGAATCAGGGGGGACAGAACAGCGGCGGCTTCTCCGACGAGAGGTTGATCGAGCTGGCCGGAGAGGCGGACCTCGACGTGGAACGCTTTCGCGAGGACTTGCAGAGCGGCAGATATGAGGAGGTCGTCGCACGGGACTTCGCCGAGGGGCAGGCGCGCGGCGTCTCAGGCACCCCGGCTTTCATCGTGAACGACCGCGTGATCATCGGTCTCCAGCCTCTCGAAGTCTTCGAGAGGGCCATAGAGGAGGAAAGAAAGGAAGCCGCAGAGGATGGTTGAGGTCTCGCTTCTGGCTTCCTTCCTCGGCGGGGTGCTCTCCCTCTTGAGCCCTTGCAGCGCCCTGCTTGTGCCGGCCTTCTTCGCCTACGCCTTCGGGAGCGGGGGCGAGTTGGCGAAGAAGACCGGCCTCTTCTATGCAGGGTTGTGCGCGACGCTTGTGCCTTTAGGGATGGGCGTCTCGGCGGTAAGCTCACTCTTCTACGGCCAGAGAGAACTCCTCGTCGTGGTGGCGGGAGGCGTCCTGATCTCGCTCGGCTTACTTCAGATCCTCGGCGGAGGGTTCGGCTTTGGGCCTCTCTCGCGCCTGGGGGGCGCCATAAGGGGCGACTCGGCGGCGTCGGTGTTCGCCCTCGGCGCGGTCTACGGGTTCGCGGGCTTCTGCTCCGGTCCCATCCTCGGCGCCGTACTGACGGTCGCCGCCGCCTCCGGGGAGGCTCTGCGCGGAGCGGCACTACTTGCGGTCTATGCCCTCGGAATGGCTCTGCCGCTCTTTGTGATGGCGTCGCTCTGGGATCGGCTCGACCTGGGGAGGCGGCGCTGGCTGCGCGGGAAGGAGATGAGGCTCGGACCGTTCAGGGTGCACACGACGAACCTTGTCTCGGGGCTTGTGTTTGCGGGTCTGGGCGCGGCCTTTATCGCTTACGAGGGGACTTCAGCACTCTCGGGACTCTACGCCGCCGCAGGCGCAGAAGACCTCACGCTTGCGGCCCAGCAGAGGATCTCCTCCCTCCCCGGGGGAGCCCTGGAGATTGCGGTGCTGGCCGGTGTTGCTGCGGTGGTAATAGCGCTCCGGGCAATGCTGCATCGCAGAGAGTCCTCAAAGCGCTAGCCCGGGAGACGAGCGGTCTAGATCGTTTGTATGACCCAGACCGATCAGGGCTGCGTCGGACCTTACCTGATAGATTCCGGCCGATTTCAGAGAGCCACCAGACCCCGACGAGGGTGCTGATCTTCGGAGGGTTAAGGTGAGCTTTGAGGTCTTTGGCGGCGTGCTCTGCGTCGCGGTCCGGAGAGCCGTCTGCTGAGCGGTTGCTGGTTGAGGCAGGATTCCAGGGCCGCTCGTAGCTTCGGCAGCGACTCGCGATCCAGGACGTTCAGCGCCCTAACGCCCGAGAGCTTCTCGATCAGCTCTATACCGGCCCGGGTGCTCGTGGCCACCCCGGTGACCAGATCCGGCTTCCTGCCGAAAGCGGAGATTACGCCGGTTACCGCGTAGGGGTCCGAGGCGGATAGAACCGTGCAGCGGACGTTGTCTCCGAGTACCTCTACTGCGGCCTCGCCGTTGTACGGTTCGAGCGGCGAGGCGCCGACCTCGGCCACGAGCACGTCCGCCTCGACGGCGGCGATCTGCGAGAGGAGGCTACCTAGAGCCTCTCTGTACTCCCTCTCCGGGACGATGGTGGAGGGGAGCCCCGCATCCACGAAGTCATAGATATGCTCGGCGCCGGCGTCCTGCATGGCGAGGATGTCCCGGTAGCGGCCCGCGCCCGTGAGTTTGGCTCCGATCACGGTGAGGCCTTTCTCCCTGAGAAGGCGTACGATCACCTTCGCTGACGTTGTCTTGCCCGCCGACATGGAGGTCCCGATCAGGAGCACTACCGGGAGCCGGAACTCCCGTCGCTCCACACGCGGCACGTAGCCCCGCATCGTGGCCTTCTCGCCCTCGACGATGACGTGTCCCCTGTAGGCGAGCGTGAGGAGTGTCGGCAGAAGCGTGGACCTGGAGGTAGACTTCCCGAAGAGCCCCGCGCCGGTGAGTGCTTCCATCGTGCGGTCTAGCCCTATCCCCTGCCACCCGCCGACGGCTTCGAGGGTCGCGTAGCGTACGCCGAAGGCCCCGACGACCAGGTCCCCCTCTACTACCTCGACCATTCTCCCGGTGGCCAGCTCGATCCTGGAGAGCCTGCTCGGCGGCGAGACAACCTCCCCAACGACGTAGTCGCCGGTCTTCCACCGTCGCCGCGGCAGCGGCTCCACGGAGAACGCCTTCCCGGGCAGGTCTGAGATACGGGTAAGGGAGGTGAAGAAGTACTTGCGTTTCATGTGCCGCTCCTCTCCCGGCGATCGTGTACAGGCTCCAGGAGCAGCAAGGCCAGGAGAGCCGTCCGCTCCACCAGCGCATCCGCGTAGACGAACTCGTGACGGGCATGAGCGCCGTCGCCGACGGCCCCGAGCCCGTCGAGCGTGGCCGTGTAGAGGCTCGTGGTGCTCCCGTCCGAGCCGCCCCCGGCGGTGCCTTCTTCGAGGTCGAGCCCGAGCTCGGTTCCGAGCCGCCGTGCCGCCTCCCAGAGCCGCCGGTTGCGCGGCGTGCGCTCCATCGGAGGGCGGCCCATGCCGCCGGAGACGGTGAGCTTCACCCCGGGCGTTACCGGCTGCAGCGAGAGAATCTCCGCCTCCACCCGGCGGGCATCCTCGCGGGTGGGCACCCGCACGTCCACCTCTGCGGTGCACCTCGGGGCGATCACGTTCGGGCTCAGGCCACCGTCGATGGTCCCGACGTTCACCGTGATCCCGCGCTGCGGCTCGTTGAGCGCGAATAGCGCCTGCACCACGTAGGAGAGTTCCAGGATCGCACTCGCTCCGCCGTCCGGGTCGAGCCCCGCGTGCGCAGCCTTCCCCTCGACCACGACGGAGAAGCGCCCCACCCCTTTGCGCGCGGTCTTGAGCCGTCCCTCCGGACCGAGCGAGGGCTCCAGGACGAACGTCCTCTCTACCACCCGCGCCAGACGCCGGATGTGCCGCCCCGACTCCCGGCTGCCCATCTCTTCGTCCGAGTTGACAAAGACAAGAGGCGTCGCCTCGGGCTTCAGGCCGAGCTCGCCCAGCGTCTGCAGCGCGAAGATCATCTGCGCGAGACCGCCCTTCATGTCGTAGACGCCGGGCCCCCGCACCACGCCGCCTGTGGCCTCGACGGGCATCTCCTTTACGGTCCCTATCGGCCACACGGTGTCGCAGTGGCCGAGCAGGAGCTGCGCCGGGACGCCGCGCTCGCGCATATCCGGCCTGGCGTAGAGATGTCCGGCTCCCCTGCGATCCTGCAAGAGTCGCACCCGGAAGCCTGAAGAGGCCAGGGAGTCACCGAGGATGGCGAGTACCGCGGCTTGAGATCCAGGGTCCGCAGAGGGGGATTCGGCCAGAGCGAGCCGGGTGAGGTATCCGATCATCTCGGGACGCAGCCTTCGGAGGTGGTCCAGGACTCGGTGGGCCAGCTCTCGCACCGCTTGCTCCTTACCGCATGAAACCGGCCGGGAAGGGGAAGGAGTTGCTCCTCGCCACCTCCGTGTAGCGTCCCGGGCTCAGGTAGGCCAGGAGGGGGGAGGCGTGGATCAGGTCGTTGTCGTCGCGCTCGGAGGCACGCAGGTACTCGCGGCGTGCGTGCGCGGCGACGATGCGTCCGCAGATGAGCGAGTTCTCTCCGAAGCCGTCTACCACCTGCTCCAGCGTGCACTCCAGGAAGAGGTAGCCGTCCTCCAGAAAGACGCCGTCTACCTCGCTAGCCGGGAAGGTCGGCAGCGCGTCCAGGGCGGGCTTGTAGTCCCCGCCGTCCCGTGGGACGGCGGCCAGGCCCGCGAGGACGATTTGCGTGGGACGCGGGTAGGTGACCGTGAAGGCCCCCTCGCGCCGGGCGTTGTGGTAGGTGGCGTGTCGCGGAGTGCAGACGAACCCGAAGTGATTGGACCAGCTCAGAGGCGTCGCCATATGCTTCGGGGCCAGGTCGTATCCGCCGCTCTCCTCGCGCGTGCCGATGAGGACCAGGGGCGCGACGGTGAAGACGCGGTCCCATACGGCCTCCTCGTCACGGAAGGACAACAGCTCTCTGCGGACGTGATCCCTCATTGCTCTTCCTCCTTGTGCGGCGATTATCCGTTCCGCAGAGATTGCCGGCAACCGTTTCCGCGCGAACATGATCAAAGTTGATCATGCGAATGGCCCACTCTGCTCAGTGCCCGGCCACCTCGCCAGGGTAGATTCAGGTTGCGAGGTAAAGGCGACGCCAGGGAGGTGTAGTCATAGCGTTCGCAAGGTTCATGTCGGGATCCGCCGGCAGAGTTATTCACGTAGTCGCCGGTCTGGTGCTGGTAGCGATCGGAGCCTACGTCGGCGGCACGGTGGGTTGGATCTTCGGGCTGATCGGGCTTGTCCCCATCGCGACAGGACTCTTCGACTTCTGCCTGATAGCGTCGCTCGTCGGCGGCCGCTTCGACGGCAGAGAGAACCCGGGAGCGCCGACGCGCAGGGCTTCCCGGCACTGAAGAAGTAACCGGAGCTATCGGCCCCTCGAAGAAAGGAGCAGCACTCGATGACACAGAGAGAGTCCCAGATACCAGAGCCGAACATCACGAGATTTCTGTTCGCCGACACCCGGATGGCCCCGGTGTGGCTGTTGGTCCGGGTCTATCTCGGCTACCTCTGGCTCATGGCTGGCGTGGGCAAGGTTCTGGAGGGAGGCTGGATCGGCGAGGGCGCGGGTGGCGCCGTCGCCGGCTTCGCGCAGGGCGCGCTGCAGCAGACGGCCGGCGAGCATCCGCAGGTTACCCAGTGGTACGCCGCGTTCCTTGAGAACGTGGTCGTTCCCAACGCCGCGCTCTTCTCCTACCTGGTGGTCTTCGGCGAGATCGCGGTAGGGCTCGGCCTCATTCTCGGCCTGTTCACAGGCATAGCGGCGTTCTTCGGCGGGTTCATGAATGCGAGCTTCCTCTTCGCCGGAACCGCCGGAGCCAACCCGCTGATGTTCATCCTGGCGATCCTGCTGATGCTGGCCTGGCGCGTCGCCGGGTACTGGGGCCTGGACAGATGGGCACTACCCGCCATAGGCGTCCCCGGAGCCGCCGGCCCGCTCCTGCGCGGACGCCGGGGCACCGGGCGCGGAGCCGAGCATTCCGCTTGATGAAGCGGGAGTTATGAGACGGGACGGCTCCCCGGAGGGAGCCGTCCTTCTCGCAATCCTTCTCGCAAGAAGGGAGAGATGATGACGGCGAACGGAGCAAAGGCGAAGGTGCTGGTCCTCGGCGGCGGGTTTGGGGGATTGGAGGCGGCCTTCTACCTGCGCATGAAGCTTCGGGAGAGGGCCGAGATAACACTCGTCTCCGACAGAGACTACTTCCTGTTCAAGCCGAACACGATCTATATCCCCTTTGGTCTCGACCCGGACAGGCTCAAGATCGGTCTCGAGCGTCCCACGCGCCGCAAGAGGATCGAGTTTCTCAGAGATCGGGTGCGCGAGGTGGACCCGGATGCGAAGAAGGTCTCCGCTGAGAGCCGCGACCTCGCCTATGATTACCTCGTCCTCGCCACCGGCGCGGACATGCGGCCCGAGGAGATACCGGGGCTCAGGGAGAATGCCCAGACGATCTGGACGCCGCAGGAGATGCTGAGGCTCCGGCTCGCTCTCTACGACCTGCTGGAGAGGGCGCGCGCGGGCGAGCATCGGCGCGTGCTCTTTCTGGTAGCCCCGAACAACAAGTGCGCGGGGCCTCTGTACGAGCTCATCTTCATGCTCGACACCTGGCTCAGGCGCAAGAGGGTACGCGCCAACGTGGATCTGACGTGGAGCACCTACGAAGAGACCTACATACAGGCGTTCGGGCCGCGGCTGCACGGTGTGGTGACGGATGAGTTCGAGCGGCGCGTGATCGCGGGGCACACCGGTTACGCCGC
>JBFLXF010000110.1:982-6713 GCA_040757515.1 Actinomycetota bacterium | reverse complement strand
TTCTCGTGGGTGAGAAACTTGCGGACATGGACCTCAACTCCTTGGAGAACGGGCATTTCTCGGTAAAGGCACCGGTCTTCCCGTTTGATCGCTTCGCGGACGTCGACCCGCTCGTGGGGCCGGAGATGCGCTCCACCGGAGAGGCAATGGGCATAGACCGCACCTTCGGCGGCGCGTTCACCAAGGCGCTCACCGCGGCGGGGCAGACGCTGCCGGTCGCCGGACGGGTGTACGTCTCGGTAGCCAACAGGGACAAGCGGGCCGTCGTGCTCATCGCCAGGGCCTTCGCCGATCTGGGGTTCGAGATCTCCGCCAGCGAGGGAACGGCGGAGGTGCTCGCGAACAACGGGCTGCCGGTCACGGTGGTGCCCAAGATCGGGGAGCAAGGAGAGGATGTGCTCGGGCTCATAGAAGAGGGAGGGGTGGATTTGATAGTCAACACCCCCTGGGGCCGCGGCGCGCGCACGGATGGTTACCTGATACGGCGGAAGGCCCTCATGCACGGCGTCCCCTGCATCACCACTCTGGCCGGCGCGGCCGCCGCCGTGCAAGGCATAGAGGCGAGGATCCGGGGCGGCGCCCGGCGCGTGAACTCTCTGCAGGGCCTCTACGCGGCGCAGGCGTGAGGTTCTACGGCGTAACGGTCGAGGAGCGACGGCAGGTGGGGGACTACACCCTCCTGCGCTACCGCTGGGACGGCGCGGTGGAACCGGGCCAGTTCATCATGGCGCGAGCCGCCGGTTATCCGGTGACCCTCGATCCCTTTCTGGCCCGGCCGTTCTCCATCTACGACTACGACGGCGGAGTCGCGAGCCTGCTCTTTGAGGTGAGGGGTCGCGGAACCGCCCTTCTGGCCGGGGCCACGGAGAGAATCGAGGTCAGCGCCCCTCTGGGCCGGGGCTTTGATGTCGTCCGGGCGGGTGGAAGGGCTGCGCTCTTGGGCGGCGGCGTCGGAGTCGCGCCGCTCAAGATCCTGAGCCGACGTCTCGCCGTACTCGGCGTGCCCCACGATGTGTTCCTCGGCTTCGCTCATGCGGCGGCGGCGAAGGTCGCGCGTGAGTTTCCGGGCGCTGTGGTGGCGACGATGGACGGTTCGGCGGGCCTGCGAGGAACAGTCCTCGACGCCGCTCCAAACCTGGGAGGTTATCCGGCGGTCTACGCCTGCGGCCCGAACCCGATGCTTGCTGCAGTCAAGAGGTCGGTGGGGGACGGAACCATTTGCCGGCTCTCCGTCGAGGAGCGTATGGGTTGCGGCAACGGCTCGTGCAACGGGTGCGTGGTCCCGGTACGGGGAGGAGGTTACGTCAGGTCGTGCGTCGAGGGGCCTGTCTTCGACGCGGAGGTGCTGGCGTGGTAGTGGGCGAGACGGAGGCGGTCCTGGCGGTAGAGCTCTGCGGCATCCCGCTCGCCACGCCTCTCATCCCGGCCTCCGGGACGCTAGCCAGGGAGTCTCTCGACGAGGTCGGGGGAGTCTATGGGGCGATACTGCCAAAGACCACGACCCCGGCTCCTAGAGAGGGGAACCCGCCACCGCGTATCGCCGAGGCGCCAGCAGGGATGGTCAACTCCATCGGGCTGCAGAACCCTGGCGTCCGGCGGTTCCTGCAGGAGCTCGATGGATGGGACCTCGGTGTGCCGATCTTTGTCTCGGTGGCCGGGGAGACGGTTGGCGAGTTCGCCGGCCTCTGCGAGCGTCTCGCCGCCGACGACCGCGTCGCCGCTGTCGAACTGAACCTCTCGTGTCCGAACGTCGAGCGTGGCGGACTGACGTTCTGCGCTACCCCTGCCGCCGTCGAGGAGACCGTCGCGGCCTGCCGCGCCGCCGCTCCCGGGAAGCCTCTTCTTGCCAAGCTCACCTACGAGGGGGTGGTCGAGAACGCCCGGGCGGCAGCGGCGGCGGGAGTGGACGCGCTGACCGTCATGAACACCATCCCCGCGCTCGCGATCGATGCACGCAGGCAGAGGGTGCTGCTGCGGGGCGGCCTCTCCGGCCCGGCGATAAAACCCGTCGCGTTGCGGGCGGTCTACGACGTCTCGCGGGCCGTCGGTGTGCCCGTCGTGGGGAGCGGAGGCATTGCGAGCGGGATCGACGTTGCGGAGTTCATGCTCGCGGGCGCCACCGCGGTGCAGGTCGGTACGGCGAGCTTTGTCCGGGACCCGCGCGAGATCCTCCACGAATTCGCCGCCTACCTGGCCGAGATGGGCCTCGCCGCCGCGGACCTCACCCGCGTGTAGTAGCGGGCAGTCGACGGACCGTCCGTTTCATCCGGCTCGCTCCGCGCTTTGGCGCGTTCCGCCCGGAGCACCCCATCGAGGGGTGTGGGCCCATGCCATGCTCGGGATGCCGATGACGGGCCAGAAATGCCGATGTTATACTAAACGATCGATGCTCAGGAGGGCGCCAGAACGCACGATTCAGGAGCGCAAGAGCGCGCTCGAGGAGGCCCACAGGATCCGGTTCGCCAGGGCCGCGGCCAAGCGGAGACTCAAGAGCGGCGAACTGGAGATCTACGACCTCCTCATGGACCCTTCAGAGGAGTTGAAGGGCGCCAAGGTCGAGGAGATGCTGCTCGCGATGCGGGGGATGGGGCGGGTGAAAGTCGGCCGCATCCTCAGGGAGGCGGGTGTCAGCCGCTCCAAGACCCTCGTCGGGCTCACTCATGGGCAGCGCGACCGGCTGATCAAGGTTCTCGGGTGCGGCCAGGGAAGCTGATCGTCGTCTCCGGTCCGTCCGGAGCCGGCAAGTCTACGCTTATTCGCATCGCCCTCGAGGAGATGCCGGAGCTTGCCTACTCGGTCTCGGCTACGACCCGCGCGCCGCGTCCGGGCGAGGTGGACGGCAGGGACTACATCTTCCTTTCCCGCGAGGAATTCGAGCGCTGGATCGAGGAGGGCAGGTTTCTGGAATGGGCCGAATACTCTGGTAATCTCTACGGCACGCCCGAACAACCCGTCGAGGAACTGTTGGAGCGGGGGCGCTCTGTGATCCTTGAGATAGAGCTGCAGGGTGCGCGTCAGGTGCGGCAAAAGCGGCCCGATGCGGTTATGGTCTTCGTACGCGCCCCGTCGCTGGAGGAGACCAGGAAACGGCTGACCGGCCGGGCGACGGAGACGGAGGAGGCTCTTCAGAGAAGGATGGCGACGGCCGTAAAGGAAGTGGCGGCGCGCGACGAGTTCGACTACGAGGTGGTCAACGGCGAGCGCGAGCAGGCGCGCCGCGACATGCTGG
Source organism: Actinomycetota bacterium (assembly GCA_040757515.1). Classification (GTDB taxonomy): domain Bacteria; phylum Actinomycetota; class Rubrobacteria; order Rubrobacterales; family Rubrobacteraceae; genus JBFLXF01. The sequence goes on along the minus strand of JBFLXF010000110.1, from coordinate 3,484 downwards.
AGACGATGCGCAGGATCATCGAGGGAGAGTAAGAGATGCTGGACGATATCAAGATAGACGAGCTTCTGGACAAAGTAGATTCCCGCTACACACTCGTTCTGGCGGCTGCCAAGCGGGCGCGACAGATCAACGAGTACACCGCGACTCTGGGGCTAAACGATGCTCTCGGGATCCCGGGACCGCAGGTTCACACCCGCTCGCAGCACCCGCTGACGATCGCCATCGAGGAGCTGCGTCAGGACAAACTGAGGGTGGATTTCAGGGAGCCCGCCTCCGCAGACGGGAGCGCGGCCGGCGCCGCAGGCGACGGTGCTATGGATGAGACCGGCGAAGAGCGCGAGGAGACCGGCGACGGAGAGAACCAGGGCGCGGCCTGAGGAGCCGGGCCCAACCCGGCCGCCGATCCTGCACTTCGTCGGAGCCGCCTCCGGCGCGCTTGCCGCACCTGAGATTTCGCGACTGCTCGCCGCCACCGGCCACAGTGTGGAGGTCGGTCTTGATCCCAGGGCCCGCAACCACTTCGTGGGGACCGCGGCGTTCGGCCGCTTCGCGACCGTCGTGCAGGAGTCTTCCGGGCCGTACCTGGCGGTCCTCGCCGCCCCGGCTCCGGCGGAAGTCCTCGCGCGCCTGGCCCGGGGGCTGGGCGGTCTCTTTGGTGCCGAGGTCACCTCACGCCCGTTCTTCGTTGCCCCGGATCTCGATGCTGGGATCGCGCGTCACCCCGCCGTTCGGGAGAATTTGGGTCTGCTGCGCGCGGATGGGGTTCGCGTGATCGAGGGTCCAGAGGGCGCCATGGCGGAGCCTGCAGAGATCGCCACGCGCGTGCTGAGCGGTCTCGGCGGTCCGCTGAGCGGCAGGCGCGTGCTCGTTACAGCGGGCGGGACGCGCGAACCGCTCGACAGCGTTCGCTTCCTGGGCAATCGTTCATCAGGAAAGATGGGGCTCGCAGTTGCTCGTGAGGCCGCGCGTCTGGGCGCCGAGGTGACGGTAGTCGCGGCCAACGTCGAGCGGGTCGAGCCGGGGGTGGAGTGGGTGCCGGTCGAGACCGTCGAGGAGATGCAGGAGGCGGTTCTCTTCCGGGCGGAGGAGGCGGATATGCTCGTCATGGCCGCCGCCGTCTCTGACTTCACTCCGGCCGCTCCGGCTAAAGAGAAGATCCGGCGCCGGGAGGGCAGCTTCTCCCTGGAGCTGAGAGGGACGCCGGATATCCTCGCCGCGGTGCGGGAGGGGAACCCGGAGCTCTTTGTGGTAGGATTCGCCGCGACGCATGGCGACCCGGTCGCCGACGCGCGCGAGAAGCTCGTCAAGAAGGGCGCTGACCTGATCGTGGGCAACGACATCTCGCGGGCCGGGATCGGGTTCGGGGCGGAGGAGAACGAAGTCTGTATCGTAGCGGGCGGATGGGAACGCTTTGTTCCCAGAGCCTCGAAGTTCGAGGTGGCCCGGATCATCCTGCAGAGTGCGATGGACGAGATGAACAAAGAGAGGCGAAAGTAAGATGGCGAAGACCGTCGGGACGACCGCCTGGAATGCGGCCAACGACCAGCAGCTAAAGAGCTCGCACCTCTTCACCTCAGAGTCGGTCACGGAGGGCCATCCCGACAAGATAGCCGACCAAATCTCCGACGCCATCCTCGACGCCGCCCTCGCCGACGATCCGATGAGCCGGGTCGCCTGCGAGACGCTCGTTACGACGGGCCTGGCCATTATAGCCGGCGAGATCACCACCACCACCTACGTGGACATCCCCACCATCGTGCGCCAGAAGGTCTCCGAGATCGGATACACCCGCGCCAAGTTCGGTTTCGACGCCGAGACCTGCGGGGTGATGGTCTCCATAGACCCGCAGTCGCCGGATATCGCCCAGGGTGTGGACCGGGCGCTCGAGGTCCGGGACAACGACGAGATTCTGGATGAAATCGGGGCCGGAGACCAGGGGATGATGTTCGGCTACGCTTGCGGGGAGACCGAAGAGCTCATGCCGCTGCCCATCACGCTCGCTCACGCCCTCACCCGCCGGCTCTCCGAGGTCCGCAAGAGCGGGATGCTCGACTACCTGAGGCCCGACGGCAAGAGCCAGGTTACGGTCCGCTACGAGGGAGACCGTCCGGTGGGCGTAGAGAAGGTCCTTATAAGCGCTCAGCACCGCGACGGGGTGGAGGGCCAGATCCGTGGTGACATCATCGAGACCGTTATCAAGCCGGTCATGCCGGAGGAGTTCTTCGATGAGAGCAGCGCTGAGATCCTGGTCAACCCTACCGGGCGCTTCGTGATGGGTGGCCCGCAGGGCGACACGGGGCTTACCGGGCGCAAGATCATCGTAGATACCTACGGTGGGGCTGCTCCGCACGGAGGCGGTGCCTTCTCGGGCAAGGACGCCACTAAAGTCGATCGCTCCGGCTCCTACGCCGCCCGATGGGTCGCCAAGAACGTGGTCGCCGCGGGACTCGCCCGGCGCTGCCTGATACAGGTAGCCTACGCGATCGGGGTCGCCCACCCGGT
>JBFLXF010000110.1:0-972 GCA_040757515.1 Actinomycetota bacterium | reverse complement strand
ACCGCAAACGTGGACCCCGCCAGCATAAGCGCCCTGATCCAGGAGCACTTCGACCTGCGTCCGGGCGCGATCATCCGCGACCTGGACCTGCGCCGCCCGATCTTCTCGCGCACCGCCGCCTACGGTCACTTTGGACGCCGTGAGCCGGGCTTTACCTGGGAGGAGACCGACCGCGCCGACGCCCTGCGCCGCGCCGCCGGGCTCTAGTTGGGCGGCGACGCAGCCGGAATCGCCCGTGCCGCGCGGGTGTGCCTTCTGATCCCCACGCACGCTCTCCCGCCGCTTAGCTACCGGATACCGGATCATCTGTTCGGATCGGTGAGGGTCGGCAGCCTGGTGGTCGCACCTCTCTCGGGGCACTCCCGCCTCGGCGTGGTAGTGGAGGTCGGTGACGGCGAGGCCCGCGAGTGCTTGCGTTCGGTCCCGGGGGAGTGGGATCTACCCGCTTCAATGGTCGAGATCTGCAGCCGTCTGGCGGAATCCGCAGCCATCCCCCTCGCCTCTGTTCTGCGCGCCGCCCTCCCGCCCGGCATCGGTGCCGGGAGATACCGGGTGCTGAACCCCGTCCCGGACTGGCCCTGGCGCGAGGACGATCTCCTCTCACGCGCGGCGGCCAGGCGCGAGCTGGGGCGGGAGGGGTTGCCGGCCGCCGAGAGAGAGGGCAGGCTCGCACTGGTCCCGTCGCTGCCGACCGTGCCTGCTGTGGAGTGGGCCGTGGCGCAACCCGGCGCCCGGCCCGATCTGCGCCGGGCTCACCGCCAGCGCGAGCTTCTCGAAGAGCTTCACGCACGTGGCGGGGCCTGCGAGACGAGAACGCTTCTGGAGGCGACCGGCGCGGGACGCGGGGTTCTTCGCGGATTGCTGAGAAGGGGAGCCGTGCGGCTGGAGCGCCGCTCTGCCGCTCCGCCGGTGATGGAGGCTTCGGGAGAGGAGCACCCGCCTTCTGCCGACGAGGTTCGGAGAGTGCTGCGC
>JBFLXF010000109.1:0-6718 GCA_040757515.1 Actinomycetota bacterium | reverse complement strand
GCCTCCAAGGGAGGAGTAGTCGCCATGACGCTGCCCGTGGCCCGCGAGCTCGCCGAGCACGGCATCCGGGTCGTCACCATAGCCCCTGGCATCTTCGACACGCCGATGCTCGCCGCGCTCCCCGAGGCGGCGCGCGAGTCGCTGGGCAAGCAGGTGCCTTTCCCGCCGCGCCTTGGCAGGCCCGAGGAGTTCGCTGCCCTCGCGAGGCACATAGTCGAGAACGAGATGCTAAACGGCGAGGTGATAAGGCTCGACGGGGCGATCCGCATGGCGCCGCGTTGACCGGCGAGGAGGTATCGTGATGGACGAAGCCCGGCGGGTCATGGATGGCGCGGAGCCGTTCTACTCCGAGGGCGGCGAGACAGGCGTGCTGGTCTCCCACGGCTACACGGGCTCGCCGCAGAGCATGCGCCCGCTGGCCGAGGGGCTCGCGGAGCGTGGATTCACCGTGGCGCTACCGCGCCTGAAGGGGCACGGAACGACGCCCGAGGAGATGGCGACGACCGGTGCTGGCGACTGGGTCGCGGACATCGAGGAGGCTGCCGCTTGGTTGCGGGAGCGGTGCGGCGTGCTGTTCATGGCCGGGCTCTCGATGGGCGGCACGCTGACGCTGTACATGGCGGGCCGGCACCCGGAGATGTTCGCGGGGATCGTCCCGATCAACGCGGCCGTCTTCGTTGACAACCCTGATCTGGCCTCCCTGGCCTTCGCGGAGGACGCGCCCGCAGAGGTGCCCGGCGTCGGCAACGACGTCAAGGCTCCCGGCGTAACCGAGCTGGCCTACCCCGTGGTTCCGGTGCCGACCATCAAGGAGCTCTTCGCCTTGATGAAGGTCGCCGAGGAGCTCCTGCCCCGCATCTCCTGCCCGATGCTCGCGATGGTCTCGCGCGAGGACCACGTCGTCCCGCCGGCGAACACGGAGTACATAGCGAGCCGCGTCGCGAGCGCCGAGAGTGAGGTGCTCTGGCTCGAGGACTCCTACCACGTCGCCACGCTGGACAACGACGCGGATCTCATCCTCCGCCGCACGACGGAGTTCGTCCAGAGGCACGCGAAGAGGGCACGGGGCGGCTGAACGCTCTTCGCCGGGGCGCTCAGGGCAGCGATGCCACGATCCCCTCGCCGGGGCGCAGCTCGAGCCTCCCGAGGTCGAGGCTGCCGGTCCGGTCGAGGTGTGTTGAGCAGAGCGCCTCGGCCTCCGCCCCCTGGCCGGATAGGTCCAGCGCCCGCCGTTCGGGACCGAAGTTGAGAGCCACGAGCACCCGCTTCCCCTCATGCTCGCGCAGGTAGGCGAGCACGGGACCGTCCCCGGCGTCTAGCGGCCGGTAGGAGCCCAGGGCCAGCGCCGGCAGCTTGCGCTGCAGGTGGACCAGCCGCCGGAACAGCGCGAGCATCGAGCGCGGGTCCTTCTTCTGGACCTCGACGTTGACCCCGGGAAGGGTCCTTCAGAGCGAGCTGCAGAACATAATCGAGCAGGCCTCGTAGCCTGGCGGGGCTTGGCGAAGGGGGTGTGATCGGGACGGTGCCCGGCACCCCCTCCGGCGTCGGCTACTATAATGGGTGCTCCGCCGCCCGTTCTTCCGTGTTTGCGGGGATACCGGGGTCCGGGTCCATCGGCAGGCCGACGTAGTTCTCGGCGAGAGAGGTCGAGGCGGCGCGGGAGGAGGTCACGTAGTCCAGCTCGGCGAGCTGGAGGCGATAGCGAAAGTCGTCCTCGTCGTGGAAGCGGTGGAGCATCGAGGTCATCCACCACGAGAAGCGCTGAGCCTTCCACACGCGCCTGAGGCAGATCTCCGAGTAGCGGTCAAGCAAGTCCGTTTCGCCGGACTCGTAGAATTCCGAGATACCCTTCGCGAGGATGCGGACGTCGGCCACGGCGAGGTTCATGCCCTTCGCTCCGGTCGGCGGGACGATGTGGGCGGCGTCGCCTGCGAGAAAGAGGCGGCCGTGGCGCATCGGCTCCGTGACGAAGGAACGCATCCCGACGATGTTCTTCTGGAAGATCCTGCCCCCGGCCAGCTCGAAGCCGTCCGCGGTGGAGGTCCTCGCGCGAAGCTCCTCCCAGATCCTCTCGTCCGGCCAGTTGTCTACGTGGTCGTCGGGGTCGCACTGGAGGTAGAGCCGCTGGACCTCGGGTGAGCGCGTGCTGATGAGGGCGAAACCGCGTTCGTGGAGAGTGTAGATCAGCTCCTGCGACGACGGCGGTCCCTCGACGAGGATGCCGAACCAGCCGAACGGATAGGTGCGCAGATGCTCCCTGCGGATATCCTCCGGGATGGCGGCCCGGCAGGGCCCAAAGAAGCCGTCGCACCCGGCGACGAAGTCGCAGACGAGCTCCTCTTCCTCCGAGCCTTCGCGGAAGCGGATCTCCGCGGCCCCATGGTCGAAGTATGCGCCTCTGCGGAAGCGTACCTTCGGGGTATCCGTCTCCAGGTCTGCGAGCCCGGTGGCCGCGGCCTCGAAGAGGATCTCACCGCCCGCATCCAGATGGACGCGGTAGAGATCCTTCATCACCTCCTGCTGACCGTAGACCGTGATCGCCTTTCCGGTCAGGTCGGCGAAGTCTATGCGGTGGCCCCGGCCGCCGAAGCGTAGCTCGATCCCCTCGTGCACCGCCCCCTCACGGTCCATCCGCTCGCCCACACCCGTCGCCCGCAGCAACTCCGCCGTGCCGTGCTCGAGAACCCCGGCCCGAACGGTCGTCTCCACCTCCTCGCGGCTCCTCATCTCCAGCACGACCGACTCGATCCCCTGCAGGCGCAACAGGTGCGCGAGCACCATCCCCGCCGGACCGCCCCCGACTATCCCTACCCGTGTACGCATGCGCCTCGCTCCTCGCTTTTCTAACCCGATTCCCTCTGCAAGTATGCCGCCGATGGTACCGGTTCTTCCACCTCTTCTCGTGGCTCCCGGACGAAGAGCAGTAGCACGAAGCTCGCCAGGATGATACCCGCGTCCAGCAGCACGGCGGCGTGCCAGTTGCCCGTCGCGCCCCGCAGGACGCCGCTAATGGCCGGAGAGAGGACGGCGCCCATCTCACCGATCAGGTTCCAGAGTCCGAACGCCGCGCCGAGGTAGGCGGCGCTGGGCACCAGGTCCGCAGTGAGCGCCTGAGACATCGGCTGGAGGGCGTTGAAAAACAGACTGGCGACGAAGATCAGAGCGCCCATCACAAGAAGGGACTGACCACCGTTCATTATATAGAGCCCGAAGGCCAGGGTAAGAAGACCCTGGATGAGGGTGAAGAGCACCAGCATCAGTTTGCGTCCCCAGCCCTTGCGCTTGGCGTAGTCCGCCAGCCAGCCGCCTGCCGGAAACCCTATGATCCCGGCCAGTCCGAAGAAGACCGCTGTAAGGGCTGCCCTCAGGAATGAAGCTCCGCCTGAGGCATCCGAGATGATCGAGACGGACCAAAACCCGAAGAACCAGAGGTTCCAGAGTATGGCTATGGCGGCGATGTAGATCAGCAACAGGTCCCTGTTGTACAGGACGGGCCGTATCTCTGTGCCTAGCCTGACAAAGATAAATCCTACGAACAGCACGGCCACCGCCAGCTCGATCAGGGCGACCGCCCACTCCGGCAGCCCCGCCCGGGTGGCGACGAAGTAGATCCCCACCACGACCAGAAAGAAGACTGCAGTGTACTTGCTCAGCTCCTTGATCGCCGCCGGGTAGGCCGGCCTGAACTCGTGCTCTCCTCCCTGGCCCCTGAAGAACCGGGACATGCCGAATCCGATCGCGACCGCGGCGATACCGAGCACGATAAACGGCATCCGCCACGCGCCCTCTGCGCCGAAGACGGATGAACCTAGCTCTATAAGCGGTCCGGCGAGCAGGAATGCGAGCGTTATCCCGATGGCGAGGCCGGTTATGACGATTCCCATTCCGAGGCTCCGCTTCTCGAAGGGACTCTGCCGGGTTATGACGGTGCGATCGTTGGAGTAGAACAGGCCCGCCCCGAGCCCGGTGAGCACGCGCATTGCGACGAGCCCGATCAAGGCGGTCATCAGACCGCTGAGTATGGTTGCCACGCCCGCCCAGATTATGCTTATGACGATTACCGTCCGGTGCCCGAGCCTGTCGCCCAGGTAGCCACCCGGAAACTGCATCAGCATATACCCCGCGAACAGCAGGCTTCCGATCAGACCGCCCACAGCGAACGGGTTCTCGACTCCCTGGAAGATGGGGACCCGGTTGTCGATCATGTAGCTGACTACCGGTCCGGTGATGGTGCGGTCCACGCCGCTCGCCACCCACCCCAGTAGGAGCCATACCCAAAGCGTACGGTAGCCCGGGTACGGCGCCGTCTTTACTCCTTCTCTCTCCTGCACGACTCTCCTTCCAGCTTACGCCTCAGCGACGAAGGCTTCCTTCAAGTACTCGCCCTCCACGTTCGGGTTGACCCTGCAATCGAGGACCATGACGCCTTCGGGGGCTTGAAGCCAGCCTCTCACCTCATCCAGATCTCCTACGCCACGCACCACTATCCCCTTCGCGCCCATAGCGGTCGCTATCGCGGCGAAGTCGTTACCCTTGAGACGGGCGAGGCCGACGGGCAGGCCGAGGGAGCGGAAGTGGTGCACCTCGGCGCCGTAGGCGTCATCGTTCATGACCACGATGAGTAGAGGGACCCCGATCTCTGGCGCCGCGTCGAGCTCGCCCAAAGACATCAGCAACCCGCCGTCGCCCACAACGATAACGGTGAGCCGGTCGGGGCTGGCGACGGCGGCTCCCATCCCGGTTCCCATCCCGAGCCCGACGGCCTGGAAAGCTTCGGCGAAGACGAAGCCAGCGGCGTCCGGGACGCGAAGGTGCCTGGCGGCGAAGCCCGCGAAGTGTCCGCAGTCCACCGCCACGGTGCGCTCCTCGGGGAGCATTCCGTCGAGAGCTATGAGCACGGAGCGCGGGTCCACCGTCTCCTCGGTGCCCTCATCCTCGTACTCCCAGCGGAAGCCCTCAATCTCCCGCATCACCGCATCCGTTCGGAAGCCTTCGAGGCTTACGTCGCGGCGGTCGAGCTCTTCGAGCAACGCCTCGGCCGTTTTGGCGGCGTCTCCGATCACCCCGAGCGTCACGGGCTGCATGCGCCCTATCGCGGATGGGTCCAGGTCGCAGTGGACGATGCGTGCCGACGGGGAGAAGATGTTGCCGTGCCTTGTCGTCCAGGCATTGAGGCTCGCGCCGAAAGAGAGCACGACGTCTGCCTCCCCGAGCAGACGCGCCGCTAGCGGCGAGGCGAATCCTCCCGAGACGCCGAGGTCGAGCGCACTCCCCGAAAAGAAGCCTTTCGCCATCATCGAGGTTGCGAGTACGGCCCCGATCCTCTCCCCGAGCGCCGCCAGTTGCGGGCGCGCCGACGCCAGCACCGCCCCTCGCCCGGCGATGATCGCCGGCCTGCTCGACGACTCCAGCAGATCCACAACCTTGGAGACCGCATCCTCCGAGGGGCGGGGAGCCGAGATCAGGATCTCCGCGAACCCAGGTGCCTCTTTCGGCTCGCAGACCTGCTCCTGCACGTCTATGGGGAGTGAGAGGAGAACCGGGCGCCTCTCGACCTCCGCACGGCGCGCGGCGCGGGCTACGTCCTCGACCGCGGTATGCGCGGCGCGCAGTCGCTCCACGCCGGCCCCGACCGAGCGGACCACCGCCTCCTGGTCCACGTCCAGATTCTGGTAGAGCGCCGTGGTGGCCGTGTCGCCCGCGAGCAGGAGCAACGGGGTGCGGGCCTTTACCGCCTCCGTGAGAGCGGTGAGCGTGTTGGTGAGGCCGGGTCCCTGGTGGACGGTGCAGACTCCGAGCCTACCGCTTACGCGGGCGTAGCCGTCGGCCATCGCTACCGCCGCTGACTCGTGGCGGGCGGCGTGGTAGGCGGCGCCGCAACGGCGCGTCATGTGGTCTATAAAGCCGTAGTTACCGCTTCCGACCAGTCCGAATAGCTTCTCCACACCTTGTCGGCTTAGGATCTCGGCGACCGTTTCGTAGACTTTGATCTCTCCTCCCTCCTCGTACGTGGTTTTGGATTGGAGCTCCGGGGCTCGTTGAGCCGCTCGTTACTATGGGGCGTGGAAGGTAGTGGGAAGAGTCTCGAAGCCTCGCACGCTATTGTTCAGGTGTCTCTTTGGCTCGCCGGTGAGTTCGATGCGCCCCACCTTGCGTGCGATCGCCCCGAGCACCGCCTCGCCCTCGATGCGGGCCACGGGCTTGCCGACGCAGCTGTGGATACCGAGCCCGAAGGCCAGGTGCCCCGAAGCCTTGCGCCCGATGTCGAAGACGTCCGGGTTATCCCAGCGGCGGGGGTCGCGGTTGGCGGCCCCGAAAAAGATCATCACCCGCTGGTCTTTTGCGATCCCGATCCCTCCGATCTCGGTGTTGCGGGTCGCGGTGCGCGAGAAGACCTGCACCGGGGTCTCGAAGCGTATCGTCTCCTCGAATGCGTGTCGGGCGAGAGAGGGATCTGCGCGCAGAACGTCCAGCTGGTCGGGGTGGGTCGCCAGCAGATAGACTGCGTTGCCTAAAGCGCTTACCGTGGTGTCAAGACCGGCGGAGAGGAAGGAGCGGACGAGCATCATCGCCTGGTGTTCGGTGATTTCGCCGGCGTCGGCGGCCTCGTAGATCTGGGCTCCGAAGCCGCCGGACGCGAGGTTCTCCCGGCGGCAACTCGCCATGATCCAGGCCTGCACCTCCTCGGCATTCTTCATCGCGGCCTGGAAGTACTCGT
>JBFLXF010000108.1:0-6767 GCA_040757515.1 Actinomycetota bacterium | reverse complement strand
GGGGATACCTGCTCAGGCCGTTTCTCGCCTCCCTCTGGCCGCAGGGGACGGCGGAGTGGCTCCGCGGGCCTCTGGGCGGCGCGTTCGGGCGCTCTCTGCCCCGGGACTCGCACCCCGGCTGGGTGAATCCGGAGTTTGCCCGCAGGATAGGGCTAGACGAGATCATCCGGGACAACGAGGAGCCGCGCTCCGGCATACGCGACCCCGTACGGAGGGCGCGCTACCGTCTGATCTTCACCTACATGCACATGCGCGGCATGGTCTGGTCGAACCGCACCTGGGCCCGCTTTGGGCTGACCTTCGCGGACCCCTGGAGCGACCGGCGGCTGGCGGAGCTGGTGCTGGCGATGCCGCAGTGGCGGGTGCAGCGCCCCAGCGAGCCCAAGGGCATAGCCCGCCGCGCTATGCGCGGCGTCATGCCCGAGAGCGCCAGAAGGAGCGTCCGCAAGATAGTCCCCTACCCCCTCTACGAGAAGGCCCTCAAGGATTGGTCCAGAGAGACGGTGGAGGGCCTGATCTCGGGCTCCCGGGCCGCCGCCCGCGGATATCTCGACGAGGGTGCGCTCATGGCCCACTACCGCGCCATCCTGCGGGGCGAGCCCGAACACTCCTGCTTCTGGTGGGCGCTGACGCTGGAGATGTGGCTGCGCCGGTACTGGGGATGATCTCCGGCGGCACCCTGGGTGTCGCCGGATCGGGCCGAACGGCAAGCGAAAATGTGCCACCTGACCGATTGTTGCGCGCCGCGCCTCTCTTTAAGCTCCGCTCTATCGTGATGCAGGAAAGGAGGTGACAGCATGAAAGGACGGAAGAAAGCCTACACGCCTCCGGAGCTCAAGAAGTGGGGCACCGTGGCGGACCTGACCCAGACGGGGCGGACGCGGCCGGGCGCCGATGCCAAAGGCGGCAGCGCGCTCTCTATGGGCAGGTAGCCTGTGAGGTGTGGCCCAAACGCTTCCGGCTTTGTTCCGCAGGGCTTGTAGGGGAGCGTTTGGGCTTCTTTAGTCGGAAAGAGAGCTCGCGGAGAGGGGAGCCGGATCCCGACGTGCAGATGACGGACCTCCAGCCGCTGGTCTCCGTCCTGGGGACCGGCTTTGAGGAGACATTCGAGAATGTAGGGCCGCGGAGCGCCTCCGGGCGGGCGGCGCGGCTGCGCTTCCTAGCGGACCTGGCGAACGCGCTCGCGGCCAGCCCGCTTTGGGCGGAGATGCCGCGTGCGGCCCTGGTGGTCCGTCCGGAGCCGGAGCCGCTTCTGGGCGTGGTGGGCCGCTTCGACGCGGCGGGGAGGGCGAGGCTGGAGGGGCTGCGTTGGCACCTCGAGAATGTCCTGCCCCGCCTGCGATACGTGGGTTATGAGCAGGCCGAGGAGGACTGCGAACTCCTTGCCCGGCGTCTCGAGGAGCGTTTCGGCCGCGAGGAGCTGCGGAGCTTCCGGTTCACCGCCATACCCCGCGGCGGCTTCATCGTGCTCGGCATGCTGGCCTACGTCCTGGGGCTGCCTCAGATGCAACTCGAGCCGCCCCATCCGCCCGATAGGCCCCTCGTGGTCGTGGACGACTGCGCGTTGAGCGGCGTCAGGTTCGGGCGTTACCTGGAGCGGCTGGAGAACCGCCGGGTGGTGTTCGCGCATCTCTACTCTCCCCCGGAGCTTCGCCGAGCCATAGAGGATGGCGAGCGGCGCGAGGTGGTCTGTGTGAGCGCCCGCGACCTGCAGGACCACGCGCCGGGGCGGCTCGGCGACGAGTATCCCGCCTGGCGGCGGCGCTGGATGGACCGGATGGACGAGCGCGGCTACTGGGTGGGGCAGCCGGATCACGTCTGCTTCGCCTGGAACGAGCCGGACGTCGGCATCTGGAACCCGGTCTCCGGGCGGGAGGAGAGCGGGTGGCGTCTTCTCCCGCCGGAGCTCTGCCTGAAGAACCGCCCATCGCGCACTCCCATACCTGTGCAGGTGCAGCCCGCGGGGGCGGGACCCCTCAGGCCCTCGCCCGGCGTCCTCTACGGAGAGCTGGAGGGAAGGATCTTGCTCGGACATCTGGAGAGCGGCGAGAGCTTCGTCCTGGAGGACGTGGCGGCCGACATGTGGCGGGCGCTCGTGAAGCACGGGAGCGTGGACGGGGCGTCCGGCGCGCTCGCGCCAGAGTACGAGGTGGACGGTCTCGCCCTGCGAAGAGACCTGCGCGACTTCGCGCAAGACCTGCTGGAAAGCGGCCTGCTGGTGAGCGATGACTGAGACGGCGACCGGCCTTCCGGGTGCGGCGACGATCGGCGGATCTTCGGTTACGCACGCCCTCTACGGCGTAACCCTGGCGAGCGGCTTCCCGTTCGCAAACCGGCTGGCGGAGGGAGAAGGAGAGCCGGAGCTGACCTTCGACGTGGTGGACGAACCGCCGGTTACGGGTTGGGAGGAGGATACCCCGGCCTTCGCCAGCTCACCAGAGCTCGACGGCGCAGAGGAGAGCCTGGTCCGCGTGTACCGCCGGGACGGCTGCCACGTGCTGTGCCTCACCGGTGTCGCCGACTACTACCTGTGGCCGGACCGGATCGCGTGCCACCTCAGGGATCCGGCGTACGGGCATCTGATCGAGATACACCTTCTGGGCATAGCCCTCTCGCTCTGGCTGGAGCTGCGGGGGATACCGGCCCTGCACGCTTCAGCGGTCGTCATCGAGGGGCGCGCGGTGGGATTCCTGGCGACCAACAAGGGCGGCAAGAGCTCCCTATCCGCCGCCCTCATGCAGGCCGGGTATCCGCTCCTGACCGACGACATCCTTCCCGTCGAGATCGAGAGAGGAGCGCCCGGAGGGCGTCCCGGGTACCCGCAGATGCGCATGTGGCCGGATCAGGCCCTGCACTTCCTGGGGCGTTGCGAGGATCTCGAGATAGTGCACCCCGCCTACTCCAAGCGCCGTGTGCCGGTCGGAGAGGAAGGCTTCGGGGCCTTCTGCGGCGAGTCCCGCCCGCTGGGCTGCCTCTTCCTTCCGGAACGGCGCGACCCGGCCGTGTGGGGGACAGAGATCGAGTTCGAACAGCTCACGCCCCTGGAGGCGCTGATGGCCCTGATCGGGCAGTCCTTCGCCCCGAACGCGGCGGAGGCTCTGGGTTTGCGGCGGCGGCGCCTGGAGATCTTCTCCGCGCTGGTCTCCCGGGTCCCCGTGCGCAGGGTCATCTATCCGGAGGGCTACAGTTATCTGCCCCGCGTGCGAGGGGCGATCCTCGAAGACCTCGCCCGCTTGCCGTGATGAGGAAGGCGATCGCCAGAGCCATCGGCGCGTGGATAGACGGCGCCTTCCGCGCCTACGTGGAGACCCTGCTGCGCATCATGTCGTGGAGGGTAGCGCTGGCGCTGGCGTTGACGATCTTCCGCAGCCTGGCGCAGGGCGCCCAGTTGCTGCTCCTCGTGCCCTTGATGCAGGTGGTGGGCCTCGACGTGGGCCAGGGGTCGGTAGGGGCGATCTCCGGGTTTGTCTCCTCCTTCTTCGCGGCCGTGGGCGTGCAACCGACGCTTCCTGCGGTGCTCGTCGTCTTCGTGCTCTTCACCGCGTTGCTGGCGCTCATGACCCGCTGGCAGACGACCTACAACTTCAAGGTCCAGAACGAGTTCGTGGCCGCTCTGAGGCGGAGGCTGTATCGGGCGATAGCGGGCGCCGACTGGCTCACCTTCTCCCGGAGCAGGCCCTCGGACTTCACGCACGCGCTCACCACGGAGCTGGACCGGGTCGGCGCCGCCACCTATATGCTGCTGCAGCTCGTCACGAGCGGCGCCCTGGCGATCGTATACGTACTGTTCGCCCTGCGGTTGTCCGTGGAGATGACGGCCCTGGCGTTCGCGGCCGGCATCATCCTGCTGCTGCTGCTCAGAAGAAAGTCGCAGGCGGCGCGCTCGACCGGCGAGGATGTCTCGCTCTCGACGAACGGTCTGTACAACGCGGCGATCGAGCACCTCGGCGCCATGAAGACGACCAAGAGCTACGGAGCTGAGGAGCGAAACGCCGACCTCTTCTCGCGCCTGACCGGCAGGGTAGCGCAGACGCTCACCGACGTGACGCGCAACTACGCCGAGACGGCCTTCTGGTTCACCGTCGGCTCGGCGCTCATCCTTAGCGCCATCCTCTATGTTGCGGTCTCTGTGCTGAGCCTCCCGGCTACGGGGTTGCTCCTGCTGCTGTTCGTATTCAACCGGATGATCCCGCTCTTCAGCAACATTCAGCAGAGCTACCAGGAGTGCCTGAACGCGCTACCGGCGTTCGCCGGCGTGGAGGAGATCCGTGCGCGCTGCGAGGCGGCGGCCGAGCCAGGTCACGCAAGCGGGAAGGGGCTCGAGCTGCGAGACGCCATCCGGTTTGAGGGGGTCACCTTCTCCTACCCCGGAGAGGCGGGGGCACCGGCGGTCCGGGAACTCGACCTCACCATCCCCGCCGGGATGACCACGGCCGTAGTCGGGCCCTCCGGCGCCGGCAAGAGCACCGTCGCCGATCTGCTCATAGCTCTGATCTTCCCCGGCGAAGGCCGGGTGCTGGTTGACGGCGCGCCTCTGGACGCCGGACGCGCGAGGGCGTGGCGGAGCCGGATAGGGTACGTGGCGCAGGACACCTTCCTCTTTAACGATACCGTGAGGGCCAACCTCTTGTGGGCGTGTCCGGAGGCGGGCGAGGAGGAGATCCGGGAGGCGCTGAGGCTGGCGGCGGCAGAGGAGTTCGTCGCCGGGCTGCCCCGGGGCTTAGAGACGGTGCTCGGCGACCGGGGAGTGCGGCTCTCCGGGGGCGAGCGGCAGAGGCTCGCCCTGGCCCGCGCCCTGCTGCGCCGTCCCGACGTGCTGATCCTGGATGAGGCCACCAGCGCCCTGGACTCCGAGAACGAGAGACGCATCCAGAGCGCCATAGAGGCCCTCCACGGGCGCATGACGATACTGATCATCACCCACCGCCTCTCCACGATCCGCGGCGCCGACGCCGTGCACGTGCTGGAGAGAGGACGTCTGGTCGAGTCCGGGACCTGGGAGGCGCTCGCCGGCGCCGAAGGCGGGCGATTCAACTCCCTCTGCCGGGCGCAGGGAATTCTCATCCCTGGCTGAAAAAGCGGTCATCGGGTAGGGCGAAATATGCCAGGTGGCTGATGTGGCGGGTCTATCCCGACCTTAGCATCGAACTTGTATGCAAGCGAGACCGGAGGACGGGCTCTTGAATACCAACTCGATAGGTGGGCGGTCGAACGGTGGCATGTTCTGCTGGAAAGGAGGTGATAGAGATGATTAGAACAAGCCATAAGCTCTCTGGCGTATCCAGGATCTCCGGGATAGTCCTCGTGCTCGCGTTAGTGCTTGTCTGGGCCAGCGTGGCCCAAGCGCAGAGCGCCGAGGACTTCTACGAAGACGAGTCGGGAACCCTGCTGGCGCAGCCGTCCGGTCCCGCGGCGGGAGTCGGATGCTCGACGATCGAAAGCGACGACGGCTTGCTCAACGCGGGCGACCTGATCGTGTTCCCGGGCGGCTTCTCGGTCGCTCCGGGGGCCTCGGTGGTCCTGGAGGATGCGGACGGGACTCAGGGGACGCTGATCGACGGCGTCAACGCGGAGATCGCCGGCGGCGGCGGCATAAGCCTCGCCGTAACCGGTGACCCGCTCAACGTCGCCGGCGGCGACGGCGTGCTGAGCGATGAGGTCTGCGACTCGATCGTTACGACGACGGGCGTAGCCGGGGCGGCCGGCGCAGCCGGCGTACAGGCGGCCTCGACCGGCGTCGCCGGGGTGGTGGGCGTTCTGCCCAGCACGGGCGGCCCGCTTATCGCCGGACTCCTCGGCGCGCTTGCGCTCCTGGGCACCGGGCTCGCGATCCTGCGCCGCACCGGACGCCGAGGGTAGCGTGACCCTGACGGGACCTCGCAGGCCGGGGTCCCATTTTAGATCCGTAGTTTGAGGGGCTCGTTTAGGGCACACGAGATGCCGGGAGGAAGACCTTGAGAGAGTTCCTGGAAGGACTCCACGCGGGGGGACTGGCTAAGGGGCAGAGGCGGCTCTTTCCCAGCCTCGCTCTGGTCTCCACCGTCCTGCTCGCCGCGTGGATGGGAAACGTGAGCGGAGGGTACTTCGCGGTCCACTGGATTCCGGCCGCCCTCGTGCTGGCCGGGCTGGTGCTCATCGTCTCCGTGGCCGGCGCTCTCCACGGACCGAGGAACCGGCCGGGGCTCCTGGCGCTCGGCCTCTTTACCGCCTACGCGGCCTGGACGTTCGCTTCGATCCTCTGGTCCGCGAACAGGGGGGATGCCTGGCATGGGGCCGGACAGACGCTCATGTACCTGCTGGCGTTCTGGGTCGCCGCGGGACTGGTCGCCCTGGGAGCCTCGCGCCGGTGGGCGCTGAGCGCCTCCGTGCTCGGTCCGGCCGTTATAGCGGGGTTCACCCTGCTCCATCTGGGCCCCTTGCTGGAAGACATGTTCGAAAAGGGGCGCCTGGTGGGTAGCGTCGGCTACTACAACGGGGAGGCCGCTTTCCTTCTGGTGCCGCTGTGGGTAGGGGTGTACCTGGCCGGGTCCCGGGGCCTGAACCCTCTGGTGCGCGGCGCGGTGCTCGCGGGGATGGTCCTCAGCGTGAACCTCGCCGTGCTCGCGCAGTCCCGGGGGGCGATGGTGGCGCTCGCCGTCTCGCTCCCGGTCTTCTTTCTCTTCTCCGGTCAGCGGTTGCGCGCCCTGATCGCCCTGCTCCCGGTGGCCGCCGCGCTCCTCGTTGCCTTCGCGGGTCTCAACGAGGTCTATCAGGCGGCGCTCCAGAGC
>JBFLXF010000107.1:0-6788 GCA_040757515.1 Actinomycetota bacterium | reverse complement strand
AGAGGTTGTAGGTGCCGCCGTAGAGCCCGGCGCTCGAGACGATCTCGTCCCCCGCCCCCGCGATGTTCAGGATGGCGAGCGTCTCCGCCGCCTGCCCCGAAGCCGTTGCCAGAGCCCCCACCCCACCTTCGAGGGCTGCGACCCGCTTCTCGAAGACGTCGGTCGTGGGGTTCATGATGCGGGTGTAGATGTTGCCCTCTTCGGCGAGGGAGAACAGGTTCGCCGCGTGGTCGGTGTCGCGGAAGACGTAGGAGGTGGACTGGTAGATCGGTACGGCCCGCGCGGAGGTGTGTGAGTCCACCTCCTGTCCCGCGTGCAGCGCCAGCGTGTCGAACCCGTACTCGCGCTCGCCGGTCTTATCCGCTATGTCGGTCATGCTCTCTCTTCTCCCATCTCTCGATAAACGGTCTTACTGCCGCCTTGAGCTCTTCCCAGTCCTTCAGGAAAGCGTCGTGCCCGCTCAAAGTGTCTATCTCGGCGTACTCCGCGCTCGCCCCGGCCTCCCTCGCCCGCTCCGCGCTCTCCCTGACCTCGGCGGCCGGGAAGAGCCAGTCGCTCGTTATGCCCACGAAAAGCAGATCTGCCTCCACCCGCGAGTACGCCTCCAGGTCGGACTCGTAGCCCGCCGCCACATCGTAGATGTCCATCGCGCGCAGCAGGTAGAGGTAGGAGTTGGCGTCGAAGCGGCTCACGAGGTCCCTGCCCTGGTAGTGCAGGTAGCTCTCGATCTCGAAACGCCCGCCAAACTCCTCGTACAGCGCGGGCCTGCTCGCCGGACGCCTCCCGAAGCGCTCCCATTGCCCGGCGGCGCTCTGGTAGGTCATCATCCCGGCCATCCGGGCGATCGCGAGCCCCCTCTCCGGGGAGCGCCCGGTGCCGTAGTAGTCGCCCCCCTGCCAGTGCGGGTCGGCCATGATGGCGCGGCGCCCGATCTCGCTCATCCCCAAGCCCTGCGGCCCCAGGGCTCCCGTGGCGGCTATAGGGACGGCCTTCTCCACGTACCCCGGGTACTCGACGGCCCACTCTAGCGCCTGCTGCCCGCCGATGGATCCGCCGATGACGAGCCGGAGTCTCTTCACGCCCAGGTCGTCGAGCAAACGCCGCTGCGCACGCACCATATCCCGGATGGTGACCAGGGGGAAGCGCAACGCGTAGGGCCGTCCCGTCTCGGGGTCCACCGAAGCCGGGCCCGTGCTCCCGTAGCAACCGCCGATGACGTTCGAGCAGACGATGAAGTATTTCTCCGTGTCCAGGGGCCGCCCCGGCCCGACCATCGGGTCCCACCACCCGCCGCGCCTGTAGTGTTCGTCGGGGGCGCCGGCGGCATGCGAGTCGCCCGTGAGGGCGTGCACGATCAGGACGGCGTTCTCCCCGGAGGCGTCCAGCTCGCCCCACGTCTCATAGGCGAGCGTCACGTCGCGCAGATGACCGCCGAGCTCCGGCTCAAAGGAGCCTATGCGGTGGTGGAGTATGCCCGGGTGGGCCGGAGCGCGGCTAGCCCCGGCCCCCGGCTCTAGTGTCATACTCGGCAGTAATACAGCCTCCTTCCGTAGTCGAGGTCCACGCGGGCTCTCGCCCTACGCGCGACCCGCTCCGAAGAAGAGGCCGTCTCAGGCTCTCCCACATCTTCCAGGACCGCAAGGGCCCTGCTGGAATTGGCACCTCACGCCGGGCTGTGCGCCCGCCGCCGGTTGCCGCGGTTTCTCAGGGCCAGTTCCCTCCGCCGCTCTCGATGCGGGTCCGCGCTAGGCCCGGATGCTAAAACACGGGCGGGTAGGTCGTCAAGGGCGCGCAGTTCCTCTAGTCTTGCACCCAGGGGAAGCGAACATAGATCCAGGCGTTCTCGTACTTCGCAAGCCCGAGCCGCCGGGCCACGGCGGGCGTCAGGTCCACGCCCGCCGGGTTGAGTACCGTCCTGCCGAACTCGTCCTTGCCGCCGTTGTAGTAGGCGGCCCGGACCTGGTTGACCCCGCGCGGCAGGTCCTTCCACATCGTCCTGTACCGGCGCGCGTCCCAGTAGTTGTCGTAGGTGTTCCAGGGGCCGGCCTCCTTGACCGGGGCTCGGATCGCATGCTCGCCGCCTCGCAGGCGCACCCTGTACCCCCCATCGAACTTGAGCTTGCGGTGAGGAAACGCCACCTCGAATCTCGTGTAGCCGATGTACTGGGTGGCGAACACCCTGTACCGGACGCCCCTGCCCGTCGCGGAGAACTCGTAGCCGGACGGGTTGGCCTCATATCCGGCAACGGCGTCGCGCCACCTCTCATCCACCCAACCGGGGAGCCTCTCCTCGCGGGCATCCGGAACGATGGACCGTATCCGCGCCTTTGTCCTCGCCTACCAGGCTCCGGGCGCCGGAGTCAATCCGGTCTCGGGGAGCCTAGTAGGCGCGGGCGAAGACGGCCGTCTTACCGGGCCTGCCGGAGACGAGGTCCTCTCCCTCCTCCCGCTCAAAGGGGAGGAGGCGGATGGTGGCCTTGGTCTCCTCCTTGATTCTCTGTTCGGTCTCCTCGGTTCCGTCCCACGGGGCGACGACGAACCCACGCTTCTCTTCGATGATCTCCCTGAACCCCTCGTAGGTTTCGGCGTAGCGGGTGTTCTCGTCGCGGAAGGTCTCGGCCTGGCGGAGCATGTTCCGCTGGATATCACCCATCAACAAGGTCAGACGTTCCGCTAGCTCCTTCCTCGGAACGAACTCCTTCCCTGCTGTATCCCGGCGCACGAGGACGGCCTGCCCCTTCTCGATGTCCTTGGGGCCTATCTCCACGCGCACCGGCACGCCCCGCAGCTCGTGCTCGTTGAACTTCCAGCCCGGAGAGTGCTCCTCATCCAGATCCGCCTCGACCCGGATGCCGGAGTCTTTGAGCTCTGCGTGTAGAGCCTCGGCCTCCCGGCGCACCTCGCTCTTGTTCTTGCCGCGCCATATAGGAACTATGACGGCCTGCGTCGGCGCGAGCTTAGGGGGAAGCTTGAGGCCCCTATCGTCGCCGTGTACCAGGATGAGAGCGCCAATGGTGCGCGTCGAGAACCCCCAGGAGGTCTGGCAGGGGTGCACCCGCTCCCCTTTCTCATCGAGGAACGTGATGTCGAAGGCGCGGGCGAAGTTCTGTCCGAGGTCGTGGCTCGTGGCGGCCTGAAGAGCCCGCCCGTCGCCCATCAGGCCCTCGCAAGTGAAGGTCTCGACGGCGCCCGCGAACCGCTCGGAGGGACTCTTCATGCCCGTCAGGACGGGGAGGGCGAGCGTCTCGTAGAAGCAGTCGCGGTAGACGTTCAGCATCCGCAGGGCCTCCTCGCGCGCCTCTTCGGCAGTCGCGTGGACGGTGTGGCCCTCCTGCCAGAGGAACTCGGCGGTGCGCAGGAACGGGCGCGTGACCATCTCCCAACGCATCACGTTGCACCACTGGTTGACGAGGATGGGCAGGTCGCGGTAGCTCTGGATCCACTTGCGGTAGAAGTCGCAGATGATGCTCTCGGAGGTAGGTCTTATAGCGAGGCGCTCCTCGAGCTCGTCGTCGCCGCCCATCGTCACCCAGGCGCACTCGGGGGCGAAGCCCTCGACGTGCTCGGCCTCCTTCATCAGGTAGCTCTCGGGGATCAGGAGCGGGAAGTAGGCGTTCTGGTGGCCGGTGGCCTTGAAGCGGGCGTCGAGGTCGGCCTGGATGCGCTCCCAGATTGCGAACCCGTAGGGTCTTATGGCGAACGTCCCGCGCACGGGACCGTAGTCCGCGAGCTTCGCCATCCTGATGAGCTGCAGGTACCACCTGCTGGAGTCCTCGCTCTTCTTGGTAAGCTTCTCGACCGCTTCGGTCATCCTAAGATTCCTTTCGAGGTGCCGGCGCCCGCGCGGCTGCACGCGAGCCTCTTGAGACTGCTGGAGTCCGGGATCTTCGGGCGGGCCCGCGCTCTACGCGGGCCCGCCCCTCCTCGGTCGCACGCCGGGACGTCGCGGTAGCGTCTCCTCTAAACGGAGCACGGAGGACCGCCGCCCCTGCCGAACTCTCCTCGACGACATGGGGCAAATGTAGCACAAAAGCGCGGCCCCTCCTACGACGCCGGAACTATCCTGTCCTTGCCGACGTAGGGGCGCAGAGCCTCCGGCAGCGCTACGGAGCCATCCTCCTGCTGGTAGATCTCAAGCAGCGCGATGAGGGCGCGGCTTATGGCGATGGCGGTGCCGTTGAGGGTGTGCAGGAGCTGCGGGCGACCGCCACCCTTACGGTAGCGGATGGCGAGCCGGCGGGCCTGGTAATCGGTGGTGTTGGAGGTGCTGGTGACCTCTCCGAAGTCGTTTCTGCCCGGCATCCAGGCTTCGAGGTCGTACTTGCGGTAGGCCGCCCCGCCGAGGTCGCCGGTGCAGATATCCACAACGCGGTAGGGCAGGCCGAGGCCCTGGAAGATCCGCTCCTCTATCCCGACCATCTCCTCGTGCATCTCGTCGGACTGCTCCGGGGTGGTGAAGGCGAACATCTCCACCTTCGTGAACTGGTGTACGCGGTAGAGGCCACGGCTAGCGCGACCGTGAGCCCCCGCCTCCGTGCGGAAGCAGTGCGAGAGCCCGGCGAAGCGCAGGGGGAGATCGCTCTCGTCAACGATCTCGTCGGCGAGCTGTCCGGCGAGCGTGATCTCGGCGGTCGCGATCAGGGAGAGGTCCGAGCCTTCTATCGAGTAGATCTGGGTCTCCGGCCCCCGGGGGATGAACCCCGTCCCGATGAGCGCGCTGTCCCTCGCCAGGTCGGGAGTGATCGTCGGCGCGTAGCCACGCTCGATGAGGATATCCATCGCGTAACGGATCAGGCCAAGCTCCAGCAGCACCGCGTCGCCGCGCAGAAAGTAGAACTTGCTGCCGGTCGTCTTCGCCCCGGCGTCGAAGTCTACGATGCCCAATGCTTCGCCGAGCTCGACGTGATCCTTTGGCGTGAAGGAGAACTCCGGTATCTCCCCCCAACGCCGGACCTCGACGTTCTCGCTGTCGTCCCTGCCGATGGGCGCGTCCGGGTGGGTCATGTTGGGAATCTTAAGCTGCTCCTCCCGCAGACGCTCTTCGACGCCGCTCAACTCCGCCTCTCTGTCCGGGATGCGCTCCTTCATCGTCCGCGACTCGGCGATCAGCGCTTCACGCCTCTCCGGGTCCCGCTCCCTACCGACGCTCTTGGCCAGCCGGTTCTGGCGCTGTCTCAGCTCGTTGAGCTCCTGTATGAGAGCCGAGCGGCGATCGGCGAGTTCCACGACGAGCCGAACGTCGGCGTCTACGCCGCGATTTCTGCAGTTCTCCTCAACGGCCGGCGCGTTCTCCCGGATGTACTTGAGATCCAGCACGAGTGCCTCCCTCCGGTCGGCAGCCTTCTAGCCCGCAACACTGCCAGCCGACTCTGGCCGGCTGACCAGCTATCTTAGCCCGAGAGCTCCCTGAGTGCGCGGTTTTCGGCGCGGATGCGTACGTAGAGCACGGCTGCGTTGAGCGCCGAGAAGACGAGAGCCGTCATCCATGCGCCGAAGACGAGGGGGAAGGCCGCGATCTCTACGATCACCACAACGTAGTTCGGGTGCCTGAAGTAGCGGTACGGGCCGCGGCGCACAAGCCGGGCGCCCGGCACGACGAGTATCCGGGTGTTCCAGTGCTCTCCCAGAGAGCATATCGCCCAGTACCGCAACGGCTGCGCCAGCAGGAACGCTCCGGCCGCCACCGGCCAGTAGACGGCAAGCTCCGGCCCACGCAGAAGTCCCTCAACGAGCGTAGAGATGAGCCAGAGCCCATGCAGGGCCACGATCGCGGGATAGTGCTCTCTTCCCCTCTCGACCGCGCCTCGCGCCCGCAGCCGGCGCTCGTTGCGCCGCGAGAGCGCAAGCTCTAGCAGACGTTGCAGCCCCACCAGACCGATTCCGGCGAGCAGCAGGGCGGTGCTCAGCGAATGCCCTCCGCAAGCAAGCCAGCGAGACCTAACATCTGAAGAAGACGTGTTCCGCCGAGAAGCCCGGTCCGAGCGCCGAGACGACGCCAAACTCGCCCGTCTCGTAAGCTCGCCGCTCCAGAAAGCGCTCCAGCACGAACAACACGGTCACACTCGACATGTTGCCGCGCTCCCGAAGAATCTCTCGCGGGATCTCCAGGCCGCCTCGCCCGAGGCCGAGCGCATCCTCAAAGGCGTCGAGTACCTTCGCGCCGCCGGGGTGGGTGAGAAAGTGGCGCAACTCTCTGTAAGAGACGCCAGCGGACTCGCAGGCGGCCAGCAGGTTCTCGCGGATTCTCTTCGAGACGATAGCGGGGATGCTGCGCGATATCTTTACCTTGAAGCCGGTCTGCACGATCTCCCAGCCCATCACGTCCTCCGTCGCCGGCCAGGTCGTACTGTGACCGCCAAGAAGCTCCAAACCCTCTCCCGGCCCGATTATGGCCGCCGCCGCGCCGTCGGAGAAGAGGCTCGTAGCGATGAGGTTACTCTTCGAGAGGTCGCCGCGCTGGAAGGTGAGCCCGCACAGCTCGGCCCCCACGAGGAGCACGGGTCTCTCGGGGTAAAGGCGGGCGTGCTCGGCGGCGAGGGCGAGTCCGGCCGACCCTCCCGCGCACCCGAGTCCCCACACCGGCACGCGCCGCACGTGAGTCGAGAGGCCGAGGCGGAAGATCAGGGCCGAGTCCAGCGACGGCGTCGAGAGTCCGGTCGTGGAGACGAAGAAGATGGCACCGACCTCCTCCGGCCCCACCCCTGCCCGATCCAGCACCCGCCGCGCCGCCTTCTCGGAGAGGTCTAGAGCGCTCTCCACGTACAACTCGTTCCTCTCGGGAAAGGAGT
>JBFLXF010000106.1:0-6828 GCA_040757515.1 Actinomycetota bacterium | reverse complement strand
CAGGATGGCGTTCGCGGGGGTGCGGAAGCGCGGGTGGATCTCCGCGAGCCACGCCGGGAGCATCCCGCTCTCGGCCATCGCGTAGACGATGCGGCTGCCCCCGATCATGAAGCCGTTCCAGCTCGTAAGTATTCCGGCGATGCCGCCGAGCACCAGGATGTTCGCGAAGACCTCGCTCCCGAAGAGCCTGCCCATCCCCGCCGCCGCCGCGAGCTCCGTCTCCGCCAGCGCCGACCGGCTAAGCGCGGACCCAACGCCGACGATGACGATGATGTAGTAGGTCGCGGCCATGATCACGGAGATGACCAGGAGCACCCCTATCTTCCTGAAGGGCAGGTCTATCTCCTCGGCCGACTGCGGGATGACGTCGAAGCCTACGAACAGGAACGGCGTCATGAGCACCACGGAGATGAGGCCCGCGACGCCCCCGGCGAAGAGCGGGCCGAAGTTCTGCGCGCTCCCCCCGGCGAACGTCCCGACGACGAAGAGCAGCGCGATCCCGAAGAGGAACATCACCGCTATGAACTGGAAGATCGCCGAGGGCCTTATGCCCACGTAGTTGAGGACCGTGATCGCCACGGCCCCGATCACCCCGACGGCGACCCAGCTTGCGTAGACGTCGTAGCCTGCGACGCTCCAGAGAAAGCCGACCTTGTAGCCCTCGGGGAGCAGGTACTCCATGGTCGTCGGCAGGGCCACCGCCTCGAAGGCGACCACGGAGACGTACCCGAGCGCTATCGCCCAGGAAGCCACGAACCCGCCCAGCGGCCCGAGCGCCCTCCAGGCATAGTTGTGCTCCCCGCCGGCCTTCGGCATCGCGCTGACCAGCTCCGCGTAGGTGAGCCCCACGAAGACGACCAGGAGACCCCCGATCAGGAAAGCCAGTATGGCCCCCAGGCTGCCGGCGTCCTGTAGCCAGGTGCCCACCAGCACCACCCAACCGAACCCGATCATCGCCCCGAACGCCAGCGCGATGACGTCCTTCTGTCCCAGAACTCGCGTCAGGCTGCGGTCTTCTTCCGTCACCCTACACCCCCTCCCTCGAAACCAGAGCCATGGGTCGAGACGAGGCTAGCAGAACGCCACCCCCGGCACAAACCGCGCGGCTCATCCCTATGAGATGCCGCCTAAAGAGACGTACCTGGTGTCGAGGTACTCCTCTATGCCCTCGCTTCCGCCCTCCCTGCCGAAGCCCGACTCCTTGACGCCCCCAAACGGCGCCTGGGCGGTGGAGGGCATCCCGTCGTTGGCCCCCACGATCCCGTACTCAAGCTTCTCGGCCAGCCTCATAACGCGACCTATGTCCCGTGTGTAGTAGTAGGCGGCAAGCCCATAGACGGTGTCGTTGGCCCGCCTCACGACCTCCTCCTCGGTCTCGAAGGGCATCAAGGCGGCCACCGGCCCGAAGGTCTCCTCTCTGGCCACGAGCATCGTGTCGTCGGCGTCCAGGAGGACCGTCGGGGCGTAGAAGTTGCCTTTGCCGTTGGCCCTTCCGTCTTCGATCCTCTCTCCCCCCAGGACCACCCTCGCGCCCTTCGCTTTGGCGTCCTCCACGTGCCGCTCGACCTTCTCTACCGCCGCGGGCTCGATAAGCGGCCCGACCTCGACGCCCTCCTCGAGCCCGTCGCCGACCTTCATCGCGGCCATCCTCTCGGTGAGCCTCCGTGAGAATTCCTCCATGATAGACCTCTGGACGAAGATGCGGTTGGCGCACACGCACGTCTGGCCCATGTTGCGCATCTTGGAGGCCAGAGCGCCCTCCACCGCCTCCTCGATGTCGGCGTCCTCGAAGACGATGAAGGGGGCGTGCCCGCCGAGCTCCAAACTGAGGCGCTTCATCGTGTCGGCGGCCTGCCTCATCAGGAGCTTGCCGACCTCGGTCGAGCCGGTGAACGAGAGCTTGCGCACCCTGCGATCCTCCATGATCGCCTTCGAGATCGGCACGGGGTCGGAGCCCGCCACCACCGAGAGGAGGCCCTCCGGGAGCCCTGCCTCCTCGAAGATCCTCGCGAGCTCCAGAGCCGAGAGGGGCGTTAGCTCAGAGGGCTTTATGACCATCGCGCAGCCGGCGGCCAAAGCGGGGCCGAGCTTGCGCGTGATCATAGCGGAGGGGAAGTTCCACGGCGTGATCGCCGCCGTAACCCCTAGCGGCCTCTTGATGACGAGAATGCGCTTGTCGGGGTGGCTCGCCGGGACCGTCCGGCCGTAGACGCGTCTGCCCTCCTCGGCAAACCACTCCAAAAACGAGGCCGCATAAGATATCTCTCCCCGGCTCTCTGCAAGCGGCTTGCCCTGTTCGAGGGTCATCACCTTGGCGAGGTGCTCCCTCCTCTCGTGCATCAGGCGCACCGCCTCGCGCATGATGGACGCTCGCTCCTGCGCCGTCTTCTCCGCCCAAGAGGGCTGGGCGGCAGCGGCAGCGTCTATGGCCCGCCTCGTCTCCTCGTAGCCGGCGTCGGGCAGTTCCGCGAGCGTCTCGCCGCTCGCGGGGTTGGTCACAGAGAAGGTCCGGCCCGAGGCGGCGTGCTCCACCCACTCCCCCCCGATAAAGAGCTTCTCGATCATCTCGGTTCCGAGCACTTGGGTTCTCCTTTGGGTTCTTTTAGACTTCTTCCGGAGCGACGGGCCGGGTGAGGCGCCGCTCCCAGGTGCTTACCTCCTCTTCGGAGGGCCGGGGCGTGAGGAGGCTCACCGCCACGAACGCCACCAGGCTCGCCAGGAAGCCCCAGATTATGGGGGCGTTGGCGAGCAGGCCGAAGACGAACATGCACGCCACCACGACTACGCTGCCGGTGAGCATGGACGCCAGGGCGCCGGCGCTGGTGGCCCTCCGCCAGAACAGCGCGCCCACCACGGGCACGAATATGGCGCCGACGAGGAGGTCATAGGCCACCGTCAGCGCCCCCACCACGTCCTTGACGAGGAGCGAGATCGCGAGCACGGCCACACCTACCCCGAGGGTGAACAGGCGGCTGATCCGGACCCTGTCGTGGGTCCCGCCGGAGACGAAGCGGGCGTAGACGTCGTTGGCGAGTATGGTCGAGGAGGCAAGCAGGGTGGCGCTCGCCGTGGACATCACCGCCGCCAGGGCCGCCGCGAGCACCAGGCCCACGAGTCCTGCGGGCAGCGCCGCCTTGGTCACCTCGGCGAAGGCGTTGTCCGGGGTCGCCAGGTTCGGCAGGATGGCCCTCGCCGCGCTCCCGATGAGGGCGCCGGCGACGCCGTAGAACAGGCAGTAGACGCCCGCCGCGATGCCGCCCCACCGCGCCACGGTGGCGCTACGCGCCGTGAAGACCCGCTGCCAGATGTCCTGCCCGATCATGATCCCGAAGAAGAAGAGCAGGAAGTAGGTGAAGATCGTCTGCCAGCCGATGGAGGTCAGGTCGAAGTAGGAGGCCGGCAACTCCTCGGCCATCCCGGAGAATCCGCCGGCCCGCGAGATCGCGAGCGGCAGCAGGATGAAGAAGACGCCGACGGTCATGATGACGAACTGCAGGATGTCCGTCAGGGTGATGGACCACATCCCGCCGATCACAGAGTAGAAGACGACGATGCCGCCGGCCAGGATTATAGCGAGGGTCGGGGTGAGGCCCAGGATCACGTTGAAGACCGTCCCGATGGCTATGGTGGCCGTGACGGCGACCATCAGGTCGTAGGCGGCCATGACGAGGGCACTGATCAGGCGCGACGAGCCCTCGTAGCGCAACTCGAGCATCTCGGCGACGGTGTACACCCCGAGCCGCGAGAGGCGGGTGGAGAGCAACACCCCCAAAGCGATTATCCCCAGCCCCAGCATGAAGACCAGCCACATGCCGGAGATCCCGTACTGGTAACCCAGAGACACCCCGCCGATGGTGGAGGCGCCACCGAGCACCACGGCGCTCAGGGTCCCCATGTACATCGCCGGCCCGAGCCTCCGCCCGGCAACCAGGTAGTCCTCGGCGCTGCGCGCCCGACGCATCCCCCAGTAGCCGGCCCCTATCATCACGGCGAAGTAGAGACCGATGGCCGCGTAATCGAGAGCGCTAGCCAAGACGCTTCTTCCTCAGAGCGTGGAGGCTCAAGAACTCGTGAGCCACGTTGGCGGCAAGGAGAGCCGTGACCTGGCCCGGTGAGTCGTAGGCTGGCGCCACCTCCACCACGTCGCAGCCCACGATGTCCAACTCCCCAAGCCCCCGCACGAACTCCTGCGCCTCTCTACTGGTGAAGCCCCCTATCTCCGGCGTCCCCGTCCCCGGCGCGTACGCCGGGTCACAGAAGTCCACATCAAAGGAGACATACACCTTCGCCTCCCCCACCCGCTCGCGGATGCGCTCGATGACCGCCGGGATCCCAAGCTCCCTCACCTCATCGGTGGACACCAGATCAAAGCCCATCTCTCGGGCGTCTTCCCAGTCGCGCTCGTCGTAGATCGAACCTCTCATCCCCACCTGCACCGAGCGCTCCGGCAAGAGCAGCCCCTCCTCAACCGCCCGCCTGAACGGCGTGCCGTGGGTGTGCTTCATGCCAAAGTAGGCGTCCCAGGTGTCCGGGTGGGAGTCGAACTGAACGAGCGCCAGCGGCCCGTTCGCTCTGGCCGCCGCCCGAACGTTGGGCAGCGCGATGGAGTGGTCGCCTCCGAGCACTACCGGGAGGACACCGGCCTCGTGGATCGGAGCGAGCCCCTCTTGTATGCGCTCATAGCTCTCCTCGATGTAGCCGGGCACCACCGGCACATCACCGTAGTCGATCACCGAGAGGTAGTCGAAGATCGTCACGCCAAGGGAAGAGTTGTGACGCCTCAAGAGGTGCGAGACGCTCCTTATGGCCTCGGGACCGAAGCGGGCGCCGACGCGGAAGGTGGCGCCGGTGTCGAAGGGGGCGCCCACGATGGCGGCGTCGGCGTTCTCGAGGTCTCTGGTGTGCGGCAGGCGCATGAAGGTACGCACGCCGCTGAAGCGCGGGGTCTCGAAGGAGTCTGCTGGCTCGTAGCGGGTCAACGGTTCGTCTCCCTTCCGTCGTCGAGGCTTCCGATGGTCTCCGTGAGGACGCTAGCGATAAAGGCCAGGTCCTCCTCGGCGACGACCAGCGGGGGCGCGAGGGTTATCACGTTGTTGAATCCGGCCACGGTGTCACCGTTCTTGCCGACGATCAGGCCACGCTGTTTGCAGCCGGAGATGACCTCGGCGACCGTGTCGGCAGAGGCCGGAACCCGGCTCTGCCTGTCCTCGACGAGCTCGATACCGAAGAGGAGACCCTTATGCCGGATCTGCCCGACCTTGGGATGGTCTTCGAGTTCCTCCAGCTCTTCCCTCAGCCGGTCACCCATCTCTGCGGAGCGCCTGGGAAGGGCCTCGTCGTCCATGATCTGGAGGTTTTTGATCGCCAGGGCGCATACTGCGGGGTTGCCGCCGAAGGTGTTGACGTGTCGGAAGTGGGCGTACTCCTCGGTGCTCCCGAACGCCTCGAAGACGTCACGCCTGACGGCCGTGGCCGAGAGCGGCAGGTACGCGCTCGTTATGCCCTTCGCCATGGTGACGATATCCGGCTTTATTTCGTGGTGCTGGTGTCCGAAGCGTCGGCCTGTCCTCCCGAAGCCGCAGATCACCTCGTCCATTATCAGCAGGACGCCCGAACGTTCGCAGATCCGGGCGACCTCCTCGACGTAGCCGTCGGGTGGGATGATGACGCCGCCGCCGGTGATGATCGGCTCCATGATCACACCGGCCACGGTCTCGGGTAGCTCCCAGGCTATGGTGCGCTCTATCGCCGTGGCGCACTCCAGGTTGCACGCGGGCCGGTCTGCGCAGTAGGCACAGCGGTAGCGGTCGGGTGGCGCGACGTGCAGGAAACCGGGTGCCAGAGGCTCGTAGCGGTACTTGCGCTGGGCCTGGCCCGTAGCCGCGAGCGATCCCATCGAGTTGCCGTGGTACGCCCGGTAGCGCGATACGAACTTCCAGCGGCCCGGCTCGCCGTTCTGCTCGTGGTACTGGCGCGCGACCTTGAAGGCGACCTCGTTTGCCTCCGAGCCCGAGTTGGAGTAGTAGATGACGTACTCATCACCTAGCCACTCGTTCAGCTTCTCACCCAGCTCCGCGGCGGGCCGGTGGGCCATGGTAAGAGGGTAGTATGGGAGCTTCCGGAGCTGTTCGTAGGCGGCCTTCGCAAGCTCCTCGCGGCCGTATCCAGCGTTGACATACCACAGGCCCGACATACCGTCCAGGTAACGGTTGCCTTCGATATCGGAGATCCAGGCCCCCGAACCCTCCTCGACGATCATGGGCGCGACCGTCTGTCGCGAGCCGGGGTTGAGGCGGCTCATGGCATGCCATACGTATCTGGCATCCTTTTCGGCCAACTCGCGTCCTCTTTTTGCGTCTCTTGGCTCCACGCTCGGCTCCTCTGATCGTCCGGGAACTCTCGGGTCGTGTGCCTTCTGACTACCGGCTTTCACACCGCTCGATCCCCGGAGCGCTGATCCGGAGGCGTCGCTCTCTCCCGGTGCGGGCTCCGGGTCCCATAGATCTTCTTGACGGTGGGCATAGGAGACCGCAGTTGGCTCAGGTAGTCCTCTCTCACGCTACTCTTGGCCGGAAGACGCAGACTCGTGTTGAGCAACTCCTCATCCGAGGAGCCCGCTTGCGCGAGGAGAACACCGTCCGGGGAGACGACCTTGCTCTCCCCGGTAAAGATCAGGCCCTTCTCTCCGAGACCGACCTGGTTGACGTAGACATGCGGCAGCCCGTTCTCCAGGGCCCGGGCCGAGACGAACACCGCGTGGTCGTTCCCGAAAGGCTCCATGTTCGCGGAGGTCGTGACGAGTAGTTCCGCCCCGGCGCACGCCAAAGC
>JBFLXF010000105.1:0-6849 GCA_040757515.1 Actinomycetota bacterium | reverse complement strand
TCCGCCTCGTCGGAGGCGAGGAAGGCGACCGCGTTCGCGATGTCCTGGGGAAGCGCCAGGCGCCGGAACGGTATCGCCTTCTGTAGGGCCTCCTTGAGCTTCGGGTTCTCCTCGCCGATCTCGGCGAACAGCGGTGTATCGGCGGGACCGGGGCAGATGCAGTTGACGTTGATCTTGTAGCGCGCCATCTCGCGGGCCAGCGTCTTGGTGAACGCGATGATCCCGCCCTTCGCCGCCGAGTAGACCGCCTCCCCGGAGGACCCGACCCTGCCGGCGTCAGACGCGATGTTCACCACCTTGCCGTACCCCTGCTCGACCATCACCGGCAGCACGGCCTTGCAACAGTGCAGCGTCCCGTAGAGGTTGATCGCGACGATCTTCTCCCAGTCGGACTCGTCACTCTTGAGGAAAGGCTCCACCTTGTCCCAGCCGGCGTTGTTCACCAGCACGTCCACGCGCCCGAAGCGCTCCACGACCTCTCCCACCATCGCCTCGACCGACTCCTTCGAGGTGACGTCCCCCCGCAACCCGATCGCGCCTCCGCCGACGGCCTCCGCGGTCTCCCGCGCCGATCCTTCGTCCACGTCCGAGACGACCACCTTCGCGCCCTCGGCGGCGAGCTTCTCCACGATCCCGCGCCCGATGCCCCGCCCCGCGCCGGTAACGATGGCCACCTTGTCGTCAAGCCTTCCCATGTCGACTCCTTCCTCCTGTTCCCCACTAAACTCCGATGCTTGCTAATTCGGCAATGCGTTCGGGTGTCTTATCCCGTAACTTACGTCTACGGTGCCAGCTCGCGTCCGAGGCGCTGGCGGGCGATGATTAGCTTCATGATCTGGGCCGTCCCGTCCCCGATCTGCAAGCCCAGCACGTCCCGCAGGCGCTGCTGTATCGGCCGGTCGGTCTTGTAGCCGTACTGCCCGTGCAGCAGCAGGCACTCCTGGATGACATCGGTGGATACCTTCGGGGCCCACCACTTGCACATCGCTGCCTGCGCAGTGTGGGGCAGCCCGTTGTCCTTGAGCCAGAGCGTCTGGTAGCAGAGCAATCGCGCGGCGGCGAGCAGCGTCTCGGCCTCGGCCAGCGGGAACGAAACCCCCTGAAACTTGCTCAAGGGCTGATCGAAAGCCTCTCTGTTGCTGACGTACTCCCAGGTCTCCTCGACGGAGACCTGGGCAGCACCGATGCACTGTAGCCCGATCAGGGCCCGGCTGAAGTCGAAGCCCTGCATCACCTGCGAAAACCCTTTGCCCTCCTCGCCCAGAAGGTGGTCCTCCGGTACCCGGACGTCCTCGAAGTGCGCGAACCCGCGTCCGACCGCCATCGTGCCCATGTCCTCGAAGTACTCGCGCCTCACGCCCGGCAGGTCCAGGGGTACCAGGAACGCGCTGATGCCCTTCGCACGCCTCTCTTCTTCGCTCGTCCGGGCGAAGACGACCATCGCCGCCGCCTGGTTGCAGAACGAGAGGGACTTGGTGCCGTTGAGGACCCATTCGTTCCCGTCTCGACGGGCTCTAAGGCGCGGCATCCCGGCATCGGAGCCCGCGTGCGGCTCCGAGAGGCCGATACCCACGATCTCTTCGCCGCTGCAGATCTTCGGCACCCACTCGGCGGCCACCTCCGGTCTCGCGTACCCGGAGAGGATCTGACCGACGAGCGAGCCGACGATCTGGACGTAGGCGACATTGAAGTCCCCTCGCGCGATCTCCTCCGCGATGATCCCATCGGTCAGGCGGTCCAGCCCGCGCCCGCCGAGGTCCTCTGGGATCTCGGGCGCTATAAGGCCCTGCCGACCCATCTCCAGCCGCAACTCCTTCTCAATAAACCCGCGCTTCTCGCGTGCCTGGTATTCGGGCGCGAGACGTTCGACCGCCAGGCGACGCGCCTTCTCTTTACTGGCTCTCTGGGTTTCGGTGAGCGCGAAATCCAACCTGCTACCTCACGAATCGGGGAAGGAAAACGTGCGCGGCGCCTTCAAGATCAAGGAGAAGCGCACGCCTTCCTCTCCTAGCTACATCCTGCCAGGCGAGCCACACTACTTCACGACGAACTTCGCGAAGTCGGGAGCGCGCTTCTCGGCGAACGCGACCGCCCCTTCCTTGGCCTCCTCGGTCTGGCCGAACACCTCCAACCCGGCCATCGCCAGGCTCTGCAGACCGATCTGGTGGTCGGTGTCGGCGTTGAAGGACGCCTTGCAGAACTTGATGGCCGTGGGACTCATCTTCGCCACCTCGGCGGCCCACTCCTTCGCTTCGTCCATAAGGCGCTCAGGAGGTACGACCTTGTTGACGAGCCCCCAGCGCTCGGCGGTCTGCGCGTCGTACTGTCTGCACCAGTACCAGATCTCACGCGCCCGCTTCTCGCCTATCACCCGCGCCAGAAAGGCGGTGCCGAAGCCGGCGTCGAAGGAGCCCACGCGCGGCCCCGCCTGCCCGAAGCGGGCGGTCTCAGAGGCGATGGAGACGTCGCAGATCACGTGCAGCACATGGCCCCCGCCGATCGCCAGCCCGTTCACCGCCGCGATGACCGGTTTGGGGATGGAGCGGATCACCTTGTGCAGGTAGTCGATCTCGAACAGGCCGCTCTCGGTCGGCCCATAGTCGCCGGTCTCCGCCCGCTGCTTGACGTCACCCCCCGTGCAGAATGCCCTGTCGCCCGCGCCGGTCAGGATCACACACCGGACGTTCTCGTCGGCCCACGCGTTGCGCAGCGCGATGATGATCTCCTCGACGGTGCGAGCCCGGAAGGCGTTGTAGCGCTCGGGCCGATTTATGGTCACGATCGCCGTGGTACCGTCCACCTCGTACAAGATGTCCTGAAACTCGTCTTGCTTGAACACGCCCACTAACCTCCTCTGGTTGGCTCCGCCGTTGCGCTTCTCTCGCCTATACATCGCCGGATAAACTACTCATGACGCGTAAGCCCGATTGACGGGAGAGATACCCTTCCGCACGTTACGCCATCTTCTCCGCCCACGTCCGCAAAGTCCCGCTGCTTCACCGTTCTTGTGTCGGTCACCCCTAAGCCTCTTGCTCCTGCTTCAATGTCCTCTCCTTTTAAAGTATGACATTTAAACAACTGACTGTCAAGCGCCAATATGATATCGACCAGGGTAGAGGGAGACGAGACGCGTAGATCGGCTACGGGCAGAAGGCGGAAGTGGTCAGATATAGCGGGCTAACGCTAGTCGCTGCGTTTTACTAGAGCAGCCGGGCGTCCCCGAGGCGTGCCGAGTCGCTCACAGACGTGTCCTAGAGACCACAATCTACGCGCCGAAGCTCCCCGATTGCTCCTGCGAGCTCAGCCGCGAGTACGAGTGGTTGAGGAGAGAAGGAGGAGCGTGACGCAGGGCTATGGGGAGCGTGTCCCGAGATGGAAGGCTACTGAGACGAGTGCGGCATGAGATCGCCGCGCGCCCGCGCACCCACTCCGGGCTGCGCTCTCCTGGTCAGCGAGCACAAAGGCGCGACTCCCAAGACGGGGCGCAGACCGCTCCGCAGGTCTGTGGTTGCCGCCCCTGCTCGAGAAGTCCCCGGTGAGTGCGAGCCGGCAGTGTGGCCAGCTAACGTTCGCCGCTCGTCAAGGGCGATACTTCCTGCGACGGTCCGCGGGCGGCTCCGCTTCTCTCCGCCACCTCTGGCCCTGACCGAGCCTTCACAGTGAGCGCAGCATCGAAGAAACAGAGAGCCGGTTTGAAGTCGTCGTTTCCTGGCGCGCCCCGCGCCCGACTCGCCGCCCGCACCCGCGCGGTGGTCGCCGGTGCTTCTGCTCTTTGCGTCTTTGGTCCCGGCTCTTCGCTAGCCGTCAGTGAGACCCTCCGGCGCGGCCTCCCGGTCTGGTGTGCCGGTCCTCGTCCCTTGGTGTCTGTTCCCTGGTCGCCCCTGCGCCTGACCGGTCTCATCGGACTGGTTATGCTGGCCCGAGTCTCGTCTCTCATTCTGACCGCCACTCTGTTCGCGCTTCTCTGATTGCTAAAGATCTCGAACAAAGAGACCGATAACTACGACAACCATCTCATGCAGTAGGCGGGCATTGGACTTACGGCCGTGTAGACTGGACGCAAGGGATGTAACTTTGCGTCATCCCGGCTGTAGCGGGAGGAGTCTGAGCAAGAGCGGGGGAGGTAGAGTGAGCCGG
This sequence comes from Actinomycetota bacterium, assembly GCA_040757515.1. Classification (GTDB taxonomy): domain Bacteria; phylum Actinomycetota; class Rubrobacteria; order Rubrobacterales; family Rubrobacteraceae; genus JBFLXF01. The sequence continues at coordinate 2,712 of JBFLXF010000105.1, read as the reverse complement.
TTGCTTCACGGGACAGATCTTGGAGCGTACTACCTGGGCGACTCCGTCGAGACGCTCAGGGCTGAATTGGGTGAAGAGCTCCGCGGCCGGGTGCAGCTGATCCTCACGTCCCCTCCTTTCCCGCTCAACAGGAAGAAGAGCTACGGTAACCGAGAAGGGGAAGAGTACAAGGAGTGGTTCACCGCCCTCGCGCCGCTTTTCTCCGAGCTCCTTACCGAGGACGGGTCCATCGTCATCGAGATGGGCAACTCTTGGATGCCGGGGCGCCCCGTGCAGTCGCTCTTGCATCTGGAGTCTTTGATCGGCTTCGTCAGCAACCCCGAGGCCGACCTGCGCCTCTGCCAGCAGTTTGTCTGCTTCAACCCCTCGCGCCTCCCGTCGCCCGCCCAATGGGTCACCATCGAGCGCATCCGCATGACGGACAGCTACACACACCTGTGGTGGATGGCCAAGACGGACTACCCCAAGGCAGACAACCGCAAGGTACTCCGCCCCTACAGCGACAGCATGAAGGCGCTCATCAAACGCAAAAAATACAACGCTGGCAAGCGCCCTTCCCAGCACGGCATCAGCGAGAACGGGTTCATGACCGACCACGGCGGGAGCATCGCTCTCAACCTTTTCGAGTTGGAGCCTATGGACGAGAAGCGAGAGGTGCGCCTGCCCAACGCCTTCAGCGCCTCCCACACCACCTCAAACGACCGCTTCTTCAGGACGTGCCGGGAGCAGGGGATCACGCCGCACCCGGCACGTATGCCGGTGGGTTTGGCGTCCTTCTTTATCGAATTTCTGACGGATCCTGGAGACCTGGTCCTGGATCCCTTCGCCGGAAGCAACACCACGGGGTTCGCGGCCGAGGCTCTGCGGCGTAGGTGGACCTCCATCGAGGTCAAGGAAGACTACGCCGAGCAGTCCCGGATCCGCCTCCAGGACCCTGTGCTGAAAGAACCGCTCGCTGCGCGAGTCGAGGAGGACTAGCTGTGGCCGAACTGAGCTTCACCAACGAGATAGCCAAGTTAGCGTCCACCAACCTGTTCAAGCGCAACAGCGACGGCGAACTGCAGACCGGACTCTTCGTCGCACGGCCCTTCTACCTGGACTACAGCAGGGCTGACCTGCTCGTCGCCGACAGCTGGAAGCTCAGGGCTAGGGGTATTCCTCAGGGTTCCTTTCTGCTGGCCTACTACGAGAACGAACCGGACGTCTCCGAGGCCGTTCTGCTGCGGGTCCTGGGCCCCACCAAGCTTCCCACGGACGATGATGTCATCAGCTCGATGGTCGAGTACTACAAAGACAACCTGAGGACAAGCGGCAGGGAGAGCCAGCTTGACACCTTCACCCGCTACGAGTTCGGCTTCTCCGGCCTTGAGTGCCGCATCCTCGGGACCTTCTACAAAGGCGAGGACGGGCGCACGCGATTCGGCGCCGACGTCGAGAACTTCTACAGCGCCCACAACTACAGCGTCATAAAGCCAAACGACGAAGTCCTGGAACTCATAGCCAATTTCCGTGAAGGCGACGTCACCGGGCAGCCCACGGACGTCAGGATCGGCAGGATCCGCTACAGCTCCAGCCGCCGATTCCAGGCGCAGGAGAAGGACGTACCTGTCTACGTCAGCCCGCAGGACTTCCTGGGCAAGCGCACCGCTCTCTTCGGCATGACCCGAACGGGCAAGTCCAACACGGTCAAGAAGATCATCCAGGCCACCGTTAGCATGACCGAGAATGCTCCGCACCAGCTCGACCGTCCCGTGGAGGGCAACGCGGACGAGACCCTGGAACCCTTCACCGACGACGGATTGCCGAAGTACCCGGTCGGTCAGATCATCTTCGACATCAACGGCGAGTACGCCAACCCGAACCTGCAAGACGAGGGCACGGCCATCTTCGAGATGTTCCAGGAGCAGACCACACGCTTCAGCACCATCTCCAAGCCGGGCTTCAAGGTGATGAAGGTCAACTTCTACCGGGACGTCCTCTCCGGCTTCGAGCTCATTAGATCTCATCTAGGGGAGAATTCCAGCGGCTACATCGAGGGTTTCCGCGCCGTGGACCTTGAGAGATCAGACGACTACGACACCGACTATTCTTCCCGCACGCGCTATGACCGCAGGGTGGCGGCGTACCTCTGTTGCCTCTACAGGGCCGGCTTCGAGCCGCCCGACGGTTTCACCGTGCGTTTCCAGGGCAACGGAGATCTCAACAGGATGGTCAAGGCCGACGGGAGCATAGACCCGAGCATGGGCATCTCCCTGGAAGAGGCCAGCAACTGGTTCGCCACCATCTGGGACAACTACGACTCCGACCCCTATTTCGCAAACTACAAGCGAAACAAGGGACACGAGTGGGCCGACGAGGACCTCAAAGCCATACTCGTCGTCCTGACGCGTAAAGCGAAGCCGGGAGCAAACCCAACGCTTCTCGGCTACCGGACCTTGCGCGGCATACTTGACCTGCACACCTCGACCGTGGACCGGCCTTTCGAGGAAGAGATCATCGAGGAGCTCAGGAAAGGACGCATCATCATCGTCGATCTCTCCCAGGGAGATCCCGAGATACAGGGCCTCTACTCTGAGCGCATCTGTCGCAAGATCTTCGCGGACTCGATGGACCGCTTCGTCAACAGTAAGCCTAACAACTTCGTCCAGTTCTACTTCGAGGAAGCACACAACCTCTTCCCCAAGAAAGAGGACAGGGACCTCAGCCAGGTCT
>JBFLXF010000104.1:0-6856 GCA_040757515.1 Actinomycetota bacterium | reverse complement strand
TCCCAAAGACACGAATGTACTAAAATGTCTTAAACGAGAGAGGGGCAGGAGGTAAGGGTATGTTCCCGACCAGGATGCTGTTGGCGATGGACGGATCCCGGCAGTCCGAGCGGGCGGCGCGGATGGCTGTGCGGCTTGCCGGTGATCTCGACTCTGAGTTGCATGTGGTCTACGTAGGTCACATTCCTAGTGCCTACGCGGCTCCGGAATCCATGGTCCTCGACCCGGACTTCCAGGAGAGGGTGCGGGAGATGGCCGAAAAGGACGCCCGCGAGGACCTTGAGGAGCAGGTGAATCGGGTAAGGGAGCTCGGAGGTGAGGTGGCCGGGGCCCACGCGCGAGTCGGGCGTCCTGACGCGGAGATAGTACACCTGGCCGAGGAACTGGGAGCCGGGCTCATAGTGCTCGGCAGCCGGGGTCTGGGGCCTTTGAGACGGGCGGTCTTGGGGAGTGTATCCAACTCGGTCGTCCGCCACGCTCACGGGGCGGTACTCGTCGTGCGGGGCGACTCGCGGGAGAGGGACTATCTGCCGGGACGGATCCTGGCGGCCTACGACGGCTCCACGGAGGCCGAGGAAGCGGCGCGGGCGGCGGTGGAGATCTCATCCGCCACCGGCTCGGAGCTTCATCTCGTCTATGCGCTCCAGACGGCGGCTCACATGCCCTACCCGCACCCGCTGGCCGCCGAGAGGAGCGAGGCGCTCATCGAGGAGGCCAAGCACGAGGCCCGGGCCTTTATCGACGGGGCGGTGGATCGTATGAGATCCGAGGGAGCCGGGATCGCCGACGCTCATCTGGTCTTCGGTAAGCCGGACGACGAGATCGTCAAGCTAAGCGAGGAACTGGAGGCCGGGATGATCGTCATGGGCAGCCGGGGCCTCGGCGGCGTCAGGCGGGCGCTCATGGGCAGCGTCTCGGACTCCGTCGTCAAGCACGCTCACTGTCCGGTCATGGTCGTGCGCCGGTAGGCGCGGGTCGGCAGCGGACCATCCGGCGCGGTATATTGGGCATGTGAGGGTTGCGCTGGCGCAGATCAACACCGTTGTAGGCGACGTGTGGGGGAACGTCGAGAGGGCTACGGATGCTCTGCGGCGGGCGACGGAGGCGGGCGCCGGACTCGTCGCGTTCCCCGAGCTCACGATAACCGGCTACCCACCCGAGGACCTGCTGATGCGCCCGAGCTTCATACAGGAGAACCTGCGGGCGCTGGAGGAGTTCGCCGGGGAGGTGGCCGAGGGGGTCGTTGCGGCCGTGGGATTCGTGGATCTTGCAGCGGACCTGTACAACGCCTGTGCCATCGTCTCCGGTGGCGAGGTGTTGCACCGCTACCACAAGCGGTATCTGCCCAACTACGGCGTGTTCGACGAGAACCGCTACTTCCGGGAGGGCTCGGGTGCCCCTCTCGTGAGGTTCGACGGCACGCTCGTAGGGGTGAGCGTCTGCGAGGACATCTGGTATCCGGGCGGTCCGGCCAGGGAGCAGGCGATAGGCGGGGCGGACGTGCTGCTCAACATCTCCGCCTCGCCCTACCACCGCCGCAAGGGTGCATCACGCGAGAGGATGCTCAGCGTGCGAGCCTCCGATTACGGTTGCTATGTGATCTTCTGCAACCTGGTGGGGGGACAGGACGAGCTGGTCTTCGACGGGCACTCGGTGATCTTCGGCCCGGAAGGTGAGCTGGTGGCGCGGGCCAGGCAGTTTGAGGAAGATCTGCTCACCGTGGACCTCTACCCTGAGGAGGCCCTCATGCAGCGTCTGCATGACCCGCGCCGTCGCAAGGAAGAGCCCATCGCCGACATCGAGGTAGTCGAGATCTCCGGATTAGCGAGTCCGAGGAGCCCCGCGGAGTCCGAGGAGCCCCGCGTCGAGCCGCTACTCTCTGAGGAAGAGGAGGTCTTCGAGGCGCTGGTCTTGGGGTTGGGAGACTACTTCCGCAAGAACGGCTTCTCGCGTGCCGTCCTCGGGCTCTCGGGTGGCATAGACTCATCTCTTACCGCTGTGATAGCCGCCCGCGCCCTGGGGCCGGAGAACGTTACCGGGGTGCTCATGCCGAGCCGCTACACCTCCGAGACCTCCAACGCCGACGCGGCCGCTCTTGCCAAGAACCTCGGCATAGACACCAAGACCATAGCCATCGAGCCCGCCTTCGAGGCGTATAGAGAGATGATGAAGGACGCGTTCAAAGGGCTGCCAGAGGATGAGGCCGAGGAGAACATCCAGGCTCGCATCCGGGGTAACATCCTCATGGCCCTCTCCAACAAGTTCGGCTGGATCGTTCTGTCCACCGGCAACAAAAGCGAGATGAGCGTCGGGTACTCCACCCTATACGGGGACATGGCCGGGGGGTTCGCCGTCTTGAGCGACGTCCCCAAGACGCTCGTCTACCGGGTGGCGCGGCACGTGAACGAGGTCGAGGGGCGCGAGATCATCCCCGACTCGGTCCTGACGAAGGAGCCTTCTGCTGAGCTGAGAGAGAACCAGCGTGACGTGGACTCCCTGCCGCCCTACGAGGTCCTCGACCCCATCCTCGAGGCGTACATCGAAGAGGACAAGGGGATAGGGGAGATCGTGGCTTCGGGTTTCGAGGAGGAGGATGTCAAGCGCGTCGTGCGGCTCGTGGACCGGGCCGAATACAAGCGACGCCAGGCTCCGGTCGGCATAAAGGTCACCGAGCGGGCCTTCGGACGCGACCGCCGCATGCCGATCACCAACCGCTTCTCCGAACGGATTCCCCGGCTCAGCCGAGGTCCCGGCGCCTGAAGAGAAAGGCCGCCGCTACCACGAATACCACCGCATAGACCGCGAGCGCCACCGCGGCCCTCTCCGGTTCGACGAGCGGCTCCGGGACTCCGAAGCCCTGCGGCGCCGAACCGAAGTAGCTCGCCAGAGAGGCCGTGTTCTCGCCGAGAAGTAAGCCGCGGAAGGTTTCGTAGACGGCGCTCTCCACGGGCAGGAGGGTGAGTGTGCTCTCCACCGCGAGCGACCACGCCAGCCCGAGCCCTATGGCCAGCGCCGTACCCCGGAACAAGGTGGCGAGCGCGAAGCCCAGAGAGGCCCAGGTCGTCAGAATGAGCAGCCCCATCCCGAGCGCCCGTGCGAACTCTTCGAGAGGCGGCCACCTCGCCGCGGCGTCTTCGAGGAGGGCGACGGCGTAGCTGCCTGCCGCGCCCGCCGCAAGCCCGAGCAGGACGAAGAGGAGCAGGAAGACCATGAGGGCGAAGACCTTGCCGGAGAGAAAGGCGAGCCTGCCGGGTCTCTGGGTGAGGCCTGTCTTCAGGGTGCCCCAGCCGTACTCGCTGCCCGCTGTCAGGGCGCCCAGGATCAGGGCTATAGAGCCGCCGGTGCCGAAGATGCCGTTGACGAAGAGGTTCTCGAGCAGATTCTCCGGCAGCAGACCGCGCCGGAGTTGTTCGCCCAAGGCCTCCTGCTGCGCCTGCTGGCCTTCAGGCAGGCTTTCGGTGGGAACCGAGGAGATCAGGTAGAAGAACAGGTAGCCGAAGACGAGGACGACCGTTAGCCAGACGAGCGCGAGCACCCACGTCGCCGGACGCTTGCCGAGTTTTAGCACCTCGGCGGTGAAGCTCGCGAGCATCAGACGGTCTCCTCTCCGGTGAGCTCCAGGAAGACCTCTTCGAGCGACCGCTCCGCCGGACGCAGCTCGCTCACGTCCAGACCCGCGGAGACGAGCTTGCGGTTTACCTCGGCGGCGCGTCCGGGGTCGGTGGCGAGCCGCAGCAGACCGTCTGCGACCTCCACCTCCTCCACGCCCGCCATCCTCCGGGCCAACTCCGCGGCCTCCCGCAACGGCTCGGCCCGCACCAACAGGCCGGGCCTCTCGCGCAGCCCGGCTACGGTACCCTCGGCGATGAGGCGGCCCCTGCGGATCACGCCGACCCGGTCGCAGATCTGCTCGACCTCGCCGAGAAGGTGGCTGCTGAGGAGCACGGTCCTCTCGCCTCGGCCGAGGCGCTTTAAGAGCCTTCGCATGTCGGACATGCCTTTGGGGTCGAGGCCGTTTGTGGGCTCGTCCAGAATCAGGAGCTCCGGGTCCTTGAGCAGGGCGGCCGCGACTCCGAGTCGCTGCTTCATACCCAATGAGTACCTCTTGAATCTGTCTTTCGCCCTCCCGGAGAGCTCGACGGTCCGGAGGACCTCGTCCACCCGCGAGCGCGGCGTCCCGGCGTAGCGAGCCATCACCCTCAGGTTGTCACGGCCGGAGAGATAGGGATAGAAAGCCGGGGACTCGACGAGAGCGCCCACGGCCTTCAGTCCGTCCGGCGAGCCGGGCTCTCTGCCGAGCACCCTGGCGGAGCCTGCGGTCGGGCGGATCAGGCCGAGCAGCATCTTGAGCGTGGTGGACTTTCCTGCGCCGTTGGGACCCAGGAATCCATAGACCTCGCCGCGCCTGACGGTCAGGTCGAGTCCATCGACGGCGGTGACGCTGCCGTATCGTTTGGTCAGGCCGCGGGTCTCCAGCACGGGCGCGTTGCTCAATGGATCTCCTCCGTTCTCGGGAGCCTGCCCCGACTATACTAGGTTGTCGCAGGGGCGGGATGCTCGCCAGAGAACTCCCCGGTCCGGGCCGTCTCTCATTGTCTCGAGGTCGGCGGCGAAAGGAGAAAACGGTGTCTTCCGGGCGGCGCGAGAGGCTGCGCTCAGAGGTACTCTACGGAGTAGTTCACCCTGGTGGTGAACCAGAAGTCGGTATCCGTCTGAGGCTTGACCTGCATCCAGTGATCCCGGTCGAGGACGGTCTCGGCGCCGAGGCCGTCGGGCATGTCCAGCGCGTTGCCGTAGAAGCCGTTGAACGCGTACTCATCTTCCTCGAAGAGCCCGTCGAACTCATGGCCGCGGATGACCACGGAGACGATGCGGTCGTTCTTATTGATCTGCTTCGGGCCTAGCACGTGAACGTAGGAGAGCGGGATCTTCTGTCCGTCCGTGATGGGGTCCTGATAGAGAGGGCTTCCGCCTCGATTATGTCGAACTCGAACTGGGCATCGCTTGTGGCGAAGGGGTCGCCGTCGTTCTGGATGACCACCTCGGCTGTCCGGGCGGTCGTCTTCCGTCGGAGAGTGGTGAACTGCCTCTCCAGAAACTGCCAGTTTCCGAAGCCGTCGATGACCCGTATGAACGCGAAGTGCGGGTGTCCGGGCAACAGCGGCGTAACCTGCGCGGCTTGGTCTGACGCGAAGACCGGAAAAGGCGGCGCGGAGCCGATCACCTTATCGAAGCCGAGCAGGCCGTCTGCGTCGCGGTTCGGCGGTCGATCGCCGATGACGATCTGCATGCACGTCGGAACCTGCGTGATCGCCCGCGCCCGGTAGAACGTGCCGCCTACCTGCTCGTTGATGTCAGAGATAAGGGTGGTGCTACGGGGACGCTTTCTCAGGCAGTACACATCGACGGCGGCGAGAAAGCGATCCGGCGCCACCGCGTTGGGGTCGTGGTGCCCTTCGAAGAGGCGAACCTGGTAGACAGCGCCCGGACCCAAAAGGGGCGAGGAGAAGGAGCCCCGGCGCATCGCCCGGGCTCCTTGATCCGGTGGCGCGAGGAGCGAGACCCGGCTCCAGGGCGCGAAGTTGACCCGATGCCAGAGAACCTGGTAGGGCTCCTTCTCATACGTAATCGTCGTCGTCCCGCTGCTCTCGCCGCCCTCGACGTCGAGGACCAGAGGCTCGGGTGCCGCGCTGAGTTTAGTCATGATCCGGATACCCCCGTTCGCCTCCATCAGCGACTCGCAGGACGCCTGGCGCAGATGCTCCCGAAGACAAGACCTCGAGCCTCTTCTTCACGCGATCCTCCTTGCTCCGTTCGCGGAGGATTGGCGTCTCCTGACGTCGCGGGCATCTTGCCGCCAGACGGAGATCGGAGCATCCCCCAAATGGATGATTTTCCGGGAGATCCCGTGCCAAGGGCTCGGCCCCGGGGATATTTCCCCGCCGGGATGGTCGCGGAGCTCTTCGCTTTCGGCCGCGGCCAAGCGTCAGTCCGAGCCGCCGCCCTCGCTGTCGCCGGGGCCGGGCCAGGGCGCGTATGAGGGCTCGCCGGGGAGCCAGGGTTCCGCCGCGGCGGGAGAGGCCGCCACCTCCAGTCGGGCGGCGATCTCCTCCAGCCCCGTCTGAGGGAGCGCATCCTCCACGAGCGGGAAGACGACTCTCTCCTCCAGGCGGATGTGGGACTCGAGGCGCTCTCCGATCTCGCGTAGCGTCGTGGCCTCGGCGCCGGGACCGGCGATCTCGTCGCTCAGGCGCATGACGAGCCCTCTTATGTGCGCGTGGTCAACGAGCATCTCGACGACTCCCTCGTGCTCGAGGTCCGCCCCATAACGTGCCATGACCGGAAGCATGACCTCCTCTTCCTTACGGAAGTGGACGCTCGTGTCTCTCTGCCAGAAGTCCAGGAACTCGCGGGCCGTCTTCTCCGCCGGATGAGCCTCGTCTCCTTCGGCGGCCCTTCGCAGCCGCCTGGCGTGCACGAGGCCGTGGTGGTGATCCTCCGAGAGCATCCTCAATTCTGGCGCGCGCTTCATGCCGGTCCTCCTCTCCGTTCCGGCGTAATTCTATCTTCGGGTAGGACTCAAGGGACCGCGCCTGCGATGGACAGTCAGGTAAGAGAGACCCTCTGAAGCGGCGCGGGTAGAGCGCCGCGCGCCCTTCGGCGCGAAGACGAGCCCGCCGGGTCGAAGCGGCATCTCTTCGCCTTCTACCACCACAACCCCCGAGCCCGCCACCCCGACGAAGAGCACATCCACCTCGTCGTTTGTATGCTCGGCGACCCCGCCTCCGGCGCCGAAGCGTACCAGGTTGGCGTTCAGGTCGAGACTCCCATCGAGCGTCCAGATCACGCCCGAACC
>JBFLXF010000103.1:0-6860 GCA_040757515.1 Actinomycetota bacterium | reverse complement strand
TGGATCTCCGACCACTACCACCCCTGGAACGACGAGCAGGGCAACAGCCCGTTCGTGTGGTCGGTTATCGGGGGTCTGGCACAGGCGACCTCGCTCCCCATCACCACGGGCGTCACCTGCCCGACGGTCCGCATCCACCCGGCGATCATCGCCCAGGCCGCCGCCACCTCCGCCGTGATGCTCGAGGGCAGGTTCTGCCTCGGCGTCGGCTCCGGCGAGAACCTGAACGAGCACATCCTCGGTGACCGCTGGCCGGAGACGGACGTGCGCCTGGAGATGCTGGAGGAGGCCATCGAGGTGATGCGCCTCCTCTGGGAGGGCGGCTTCAAGAGCCACCACGGCAAGCACTACACCGTCGAGAACGCCCGCATCTACACGCTCCCCGAGGAGCCGCCGCCGATCCTGGTCAGCGGCTTCGGTCCGAAGTCTATGCGGCTCGCCGCCCGCGTCGGCGACGGCTACTGCGGCACCGCCCCGGAGATGGTCAAGCAGTTCCGCGAGGCCGGCGGAGGGGACAAGGTGGCCCACGCCGGCACGAAGGTCTGCTGGTCCGAGAGCGAGGAGCAGGGCGTCAAGACGGCGCACCGGCTCTGGTCGAACGAGCAGCTGCCGGGCGAACTGGCCCAGGAGCTCCCGAGCCCGAGGCACTTCGAGCAGGCGGCGCAGCTCGTCACCGAGGAGATGGTCGCGCAGGCGACGCCCTGCGGCCCCGACCCGGAGAAGCACCTGGCCTCCATCCGCGAGTACATCGAGGCCGGCTACGACGAGGTCTACGTGCAGCAGATCGGACCGGAGCAGGAGGGCTTCTTCCGCTTCTACGAGAAGGAGATCCTGCCGAAGCTCAGGTGACCCGGGACCGTTGTAACAACCGGAACGTCGAGATGCTGGTCAGCCTCCGGAAGTGACGGTCGAGGCTCGTCAAGCTTCCATCTATGGCCTCGGGCGCGGCGACGCGGGGGTAGAGCAAGACTCTGCCAGCAACTGCTCTGCCAGCATCACTGGCGCCGCCCCGATCGCCGCGCCCCGGGACTCCCGGGGCGCGGCGGTCTTCGTGCTCTACTCCGAGCGCCGGATCTTCTCCTTCATAAGCTGCGCATCAGATGCGTGAAGTTCAGGTGAGAGACTCGACCACCGTGCGCCAGAAGGCGTCCCTCTCGCCGGGCACGAAGGGCGCGTAGAGGGCGACGCGCCCGATCAGACCCTCATACCTCTCCCTAAGCGCGGCGCCCACCTCCTCCGGCGCGGCTTCGACGCAGAAGGCGCGCATCATCTCCCCGGTGACGAGGCCGGGCATCTCTGACCAGCGCTTCTCGCGTGCCATGACCCCGAGCCTTTCGCCGACCTCCTCCCAGCCGTGGGCTTCGAGCACCGTGCGGTAGGTCGGGGTCGAGGCGTAGAAGGAGATCTGCGAGCGCATCTGCTCGCGAGCCTTCTCCGTCTCGGCGGCGTCCCGGCCGGTCACGACGAAGACGCTCGTGGCTAGCTCGACCTCGTCGGCGTCCCGTCCTGCTTTCGCTGCGCCCTCCTCTATGGCCGGCAGCACGGTCTTGCGGACGTACTCCGGCGAGTGGAAGGGATGTACGTGGAAGCCGTCGCAGAGCTCTCCGGCGAGGCGGCAGAGGCGCTCATTGACTCCAGCGATGTAGATGGGGATATCGGGGTGCTCTATGGGGCCGGGGTTGAAGAACGGCGTGATCAGGGTGTGCCTGTAGAACTCGCCCTCGAAGCGCAGCGGCTCGTCGGTCTGGAAGGAGCGCCAGATCGCCCGCAGCGCCCGGATGTACTCGCCGAAGCGCTCGACGGGTCTCTCCCAGGGCATCGAGAAGCGGCGCGTGACGTGGGCCTTGACCTGCGTGCCGAGGCCCAGGATAAAGCGTCCGCCGGAGAGGTCCTGCAGGTCCCAGGCCGTCTGGGCGACCTCCATCGGGGAGCGGGAGAAGGCGATGGCGACGGAGGTCCCCAGCTCGATCCGCTCGGTGGCGCTAGCGGCAAGGGCTAAAGGCAGAAACCCGTCGTGCTTGGTCTCGTTGCTCCAGAGCCCCGCGAAACCCATCTCCTCGGCGGCGCGGGCGGCCTGAGCGGCGCTCTTCGGGCTGCTCTCCACGCCGAGGCTCGCATCCAGCTTCATCACGGGATGAGGATGAGCTTGCCGGTGGTCCTGCGCCCTTCGAGGTCGCGGTGGGCCTGCGCCGCGTCCTTCAGCGGGTAAGTGCCACCGATGCGGATGTCTAGGGTGCCGTTCCCGATCCAGGAGAGAACGCTCTCGGCGCGCCACAGAAGCTCTTCGCGCGTGGCGGTGTAGTGAGCGAGCGAGGGACGGGTAAGGAAGAGGCCGCCCTTCTGGTTGAGAATCTGCGGATCGAAGGGGGGCACGGGACCGCTCGCCGCCCCGAAGAGCACCATGTAGCCGCGCGGCTTGAGGCAGTCGAGGCTCCCCTCGAAGGTCGCTTTCCCGACCCCGTCGTAGACGACGTTCACGCCCTCGCCGCCCGTGAGCTTTCGCGTCTCCTCGACGAAGTCCCGCTCGGTGTAGACGACGACGTGGTCCGCGCCGGCCTCCCGCGCGAGATTCGCCTTCTCCTCGCTTCCAGCGGTTCCGATCACCGTCGCCCCCCGCATCTTGGCCATCTGGACGAGCAGGAGCCCGACCCCGCCCGCCGCCGCGTGAACGAGCGCGGTGTGGCCCTCTTCGAGCGGGAAGGTGCTGTGGGTGAGGTAGTGGGCGGTCATCCCCTGCAGCATCGCCGCTGCCGCGACCCTCGCCTCCACCAGTGTGACATTTACGGGGACGAGCCTGTCTGCCGGGGCAACGGTCTGCTCGGCGTAGGAGCCCATGACGCCGGCGAAAGCGACGTGGTCCCCGACGGAGACCTCCTCGACCCCCTCGCCGATGGCCTCGACCTCGCCGGCCCCTTCCTGTCCCAGGGTGAAGGGGAGGTCCATCTTATAGGTTCCTTCGCGCTGGTAGGTGTCTATGTAGTTCACGCCGGAGGCGGCGAGCCTCACGCGCGCCTCGCCCGGTCCCGGCTCGGGCGTGGGTACCTCCTCGTAGCTCAAGACTTCCGGTCCGCCGTGTTCGTTCACTCTGATCGCCTTCACGCTCCCCCTTTCTCTTGCGTGCGAACATTGTAGCGGCAAGCCGTCCCTGGCAAGTTGCGCCCGTGGACCCCGACACCATTATTATCGTCCCCTGCGATCCTAGCTGGCCCGCGCTCTTCGAGGAAGAGCGCGCCCGCATCGTGGTCGCCTGCGCGCCGGCGCTCCGCGGACGCCGAACGCTGCGTCGGGCCGCTAGAGGGGCTCGGCTACGAGTTCCGGGGAGAGGCCGGCATCCCGGGCCTCTTTTTCGCAGGTCCCGCGAGGGACGGCGCGTGTGCCACCTGCACTGGTCGAGATCGACGGCGGGTTCTGGGAGGATCACCTCCTGTTCTGCGGCCACCCGGACACCGCCCGCGAGTACACCTTTCTCAAACGCCGGCTGGCCGAACGCTTCCGCCACGACCGGGACGCCTACACCGAGGCGAAGACCGATTTCATCTGCGCCGTGGTCGAGCGTGCACGGGAGGAGATGCCTCTCCGGCCGCAGAGCGCGAGAGGGCTCGGGGCTCCGGTATACTGCCTGCCGGGTCGAGAGAAGGGGAGGCTTATGGCTACGGTCCGAGAGGTGACCTTCGATCTCCTGCGCAGGCTGGGGATGACCACGATCTTCGGCAACCCCGGCTCCACGGAGCTGCCTTTCCTCAAGGATTTTCCGGACGACTTCCGCTACGTGCTCGCCCTGCAAGAAGCCAGCGCCCTCTCGATGGCCGAGGGCTTCGCGCAGGGGCGCGGCAAGGCGGCTTTCGTCAACCTGCATACCGCGCCGGGCCTCGGCAACGCGATGGGCGCGATGGTCACCGCCTGGCACAACAAGACGCCGCTCCTGGTCACCGCCGGGCAGCAGGACCGGCGCCACAGCGCCCTGGAGCCCCTGCTTACCGGCAGGCTCGTCGAGCTGGCGAAGCCCTACGTCAAGCGGAGCGTAGAGCCGGTGCGCGCCGGGGACGTGCCGCGCGAGATCCTGCGCGCCTACCACACCGCGATGCAGCAGCCGCGCGGGCCGGTCTTCGTCTCGATCCCGATGGATGATTGGGATGCCGAGGCCGAGTCCGTGCCGGTCCGTTTCGTCTCCCACCGCCCCGTTCCGGACCCCGACGCCCTGCGCATGGTCGCCGACGAGCTCAAAGAGGCAGAGAATCCGGCCATCGTGGTGGGAGCCGGGGTGGACAGGGCCGGAGCCTTCTACGACGCCGTTCCGCTCGCCGAGAGACTCAAGGCTCCGGTGTGGCAGGATGCGATCTCCCCGCTCGCCGGGTTTCCGCAGGATCACCCGCTCTTCCGCGGCCACCTTCCCGCCGCCCAGAGGCAGGTCGCCGAGAGGCTCTCGGGGCACGACGCGATACTCGTGCTCGGGGCGCCGGTCTTCCTCTACTATCCTTACGTTCCCGGACCGACCGTTGAAGAGGGCACCCGCGTCCTTCACATCACCGATGATCCGCAAGAGGCCGCCCGCGCCGCCGTGGGCGAGAGCGTCGTCGGCGACGTGCGCGCCGCCATCTGCGCCCTGACCGAGCTTCTGCCGGAGTCCGGCCGCCCGATGCCACCGGTGCCGGAGAAGCCACCGGTCCCCGAGCCCTCCGAGCCCATGTCCGTCGCCTACGTGATGCACGCCATAGGGGAGGTTCTCCCCGATGAGACGGCGGTCTTCGACGAGACGGCGTCCAGCAAGATCACGCTGCACAAATACGTGCGGCAGAGTCATCCGGGCGGCTACCACAGCTCTGCGGCGGGAGGGCTCGGCTTCTGCATGCCCGCTTCTGTCGGCTACAAGCTCGCCGTCCCGGAGCGCCCGGTGGTCTGCATTATCGGCGACGGGTCGAGCATGTACTCCATCCAGGCCCTCTGGACCGCCGCCCAGCAGGGCGTCGCCGTGCCGTTCGTCGTGATCAACAACTCCGGCTACTCCATCCTCAAGGGATTCCGGGACGCGATAGGCGCCGGAGAGAAGGTTCCCGGACTCGACGTGACGGGCATAGACTTCGCCCGCGTTGCAGGAGGACTCGGCGTCGAGGCCGAGCGCATCGAGAGGCCAGATGACTTGCGACCTGCCCTGGAGCGCGCCATCGCAGCCGGGCGGCCCTACCTGCTCGACGTGATCGTGGACCGCAAGGTGCCCAGGCTCCTGGGTTAGACTACTCGGGATCTACCCTTCGGGAAGAGGACCGAGTATGCATCCGGGATCCACATCCCGCTTGAAGCGGCGCAGGACTTCGGCCCGGGGGGCGTGCATGAGTCGGCGCAGCCCGACGACGTACCGGCCCCCGCCCGAGCCGCTCGCGATTCCGGACAGCAACTCCCGCTCGTTCTCCCCGAGCGTCCGGAGCGAGCCGTCCGGAGCGAGACGGAAGGAGATCAGGAGCACCTCCCCGGAGCGCGAGAGGCTGCCCTGGACCACGAGCTGCGGCGCTTCGCGTCCGAGTCGGGTCAGCGTCTCGCCCAACCCTTCGACCGGCACGAGGGCCCCGGTGGGAGAAGGGATCTCGCCGGTGTGCCCGGCGGGGAAAAAGCGGGATCCCCAGACCCGGTAGGCCTCCGCGGCGGGGAGTGCCCTGCCGCCGCTCATCGCCGACCCGAGGTCCGGCTCCGCCGGGGTGCAGAAGAGCACGTAGCCGTTCCCTTCGCCGGAGAGCGCGAGCGCAGGACTCGCGAAGCCGAGATGCCACAGAGGCATCCTCGCCTCGTGAACCCTCTCGATTGTTCGCGCCAGGGCGCCGGGCGTCTCGAAGGCGGCGGCGAAGGGACGGTCTCTGGCGGTATCGCGCAGCAGCAGCGTGGACCGTACGATTACGCCCGTAGTTCCCTCTGCACCGACGACGAGATCCAGCTCCTCCCCCTTGACCGCGCGCAGCTCACCGCCGGGCAGCGCGACCTCGACCCCGGCGACGTTCTCGCCGAGCCACCCGTAGGCGTAGGAGCCGACACCGAGCCCGTTGCGGGCGAGCCAGCCGCCGACGCTGGAGCGCGGGGCGCTTGTGGGGTAGACGCGCAGGCTCTTGCCGGCGGCGTGCAGGTGGTCCTCGAGTTCGACCCACGGGATGCCTGCTTCGACCTCTACCGCATCTCCCTCGATGGTGGAGATGCCGCGCAGGTGCCCGAGTCTGAGAATCAGTCCGGAGCCTTTGGCGGCGTCGCTCGCTGCCGTCCCCGCTCCAAGAGGCGTTACCGGCAGGCCGTGGCGCTGCGCTATCTTCAACGCCAGCGCGACCTCCTCGGGCGTGGTGGGCGCTACCGAGGCGCGCTCCGAACCGCCGCCTTCCACGAACCTCTCGCCGAACGCTTCGCGCAGTTCCGCGTGGACGTCTCCCATAGAACCTCCTCTGTCAGGCTAAAATTACCATAGCGCGAGGACCGTTCCCTGACCTATCTTGATGTTTCGGGTAGCAAAGATAGATCAGACCGCCTCCCGCTGCGGCGCAAGGAGAAGGGTTAGGAGGAAGAAGTGAGCGCGCTTCCGAAGAAGCTGGTACTCGCCACCGACGGCTCTGAGGATGCTGCCCTCGCCGTGCGAGCGGCCGCCGACCTCTCCAGGGACGCTGGGGCGGAGCTGCACGTCGTGCACGTCTGGCGCATGGTCCCCTCCGCGCGCTTTGAGGATTACATCTACGGCAGCCTGAAGGCGCAGGCGAAGAGCCTTCTCGACGCCGAGGTGCGCGATGTCGAGGAGGCGGGCGGCACCGTGACGAAGGCGCACCTGAGGGAGGGCGGTCCGGTGGACGAGATCCTGGACCTCGCCGATGGGGTCGGCGCCGCCCTCAGCGTCA
>JBFLXF010000102.1:0-6874 GCA_040757515.1 Actinomycetota bacterium | reverse complement strand
TGACTTTCCCGTACAATCACGGGCATGGCTACGAAGACTTTGTACGTCTGCTCGAACTGCGGGCACGAGGAGCCGAAGTGGCTCGGGAGGTGCCCGGATTGCGGGGAGTGGAGCACGCTCGTCGAGGAGACGCGGGAGAGTAAGAAGGTCGTCGGGTTCGCGGCGCGAGCGGCGCGGGAACCTGTGGCGCGGAGAGCTGCGGGCAAGATCCTCAGGCTGGACGAGGTGACGGCTTCGGAGGCGGAGAACCGCATTGGGACCGGAGTTGGGGAGCTGGACCGGGTGCTGGGTGGTGGGATCGTGCCGGGCTCGATGGTGCTCGTCGGCGGGGAGCCGGGGGTGGGGAAGAGCACGCTCTTGTTGCAGGTGATGGGGGGGCTCGGTGGGCGGTGCATGATGGTCAGCGGTGAGGAGTCGCCCCGGCAGGTGGCGCTCTCGGCGCGGCGGCTCGGCGTGGAGGGCCGGGGCTTCTCGGTGCTCTCGGAGACCGACGTCGACGTGATCGAGGCGACCATCCTGCAGGAGCGGCCCGAGGTGGTGGTGGTCGACTCGATCCAGACGCTGTACTCGCCGGAGCTCTCGGGCGCGCCGGGCGGCGTCGGGCAGGTGCGCGAGTGCGCCGCCCGCCTCATGCGCCTCGCCAAGAGCGAGGGGATAGCGACGATCCTCGTCGGGCACGTCACGAAGGAGGGCTCCATCGCGGGCCCGCGCGTGCTGGAGCACATGGTGGACACGGTGCTCCAGTTCGAGGGCGACCGGTTCCAGAGCTTCCGCGTGCTGCGGGCGCTCAAGAACCGCTTCGGTTCAACCAACGAGGTCGGCGTCTTCGAGATGACCTCGCGCGGGATGGTCGAGGTCGCGGACCCGTCGGCGTTCTTCCTCTCGCGGCGGGAGGGCGAGGTGCCGCCGGGCGTAGTGACCGTGTGCCTGCTGGAGGGGACGCGCCCGATGCTGGTGGAGATAGAGAGCCTGGTCTCTCCGAGCCCGCTGGCGAACCCCCGTAGGGTGGCCAACGGCGTAGACACCGGACGGGTGAACATGCTGTGTGCGGTGCTCGGCCGGCGAGCGGGCCTCGCCCTCGGCGACCAGGACGTCTACGTCAATGTAACGGGCGGGGTGCGGGTCGAGGAGCCCGCGGCGGACCTCGGGGTGGCGCTCGCGGTAGCCTCCGCGATGCGCGACAGGCCCGTGGCGAAGGGAACGGCGTGCTTCGGAGAGGTGGGGCTCACGGGGGACGTGCGGTTCGTGTCGGGGGCCGGTCGCAGGATCGGTGAACTGACCAAGATGGGCTTCGATCGTATAATCATGCCAGAAGCCACGTCCGGAGGTTCGGCGAGCGATGCCGCCTGCCGGTCCAAGAGAGCAGAGAGTAGTGTCCTGGAGGTGAGCACGCTGGAGGAAGCCGTGGCGGTGGCGCTGTTGTGAGCCCCTCGCGCAGACAGCTGCCCGCAGAACTGGCCGACGCACTGGAGCTTGTCGCTCCGGGTACGGACCTGCGCGAGGCCATAGAGAACATCATAAGGGCTCAGAACGGGGCCCTCATAGTCGTGTCTCATCCGGAGAAGCTGGAGCGGCTCGGGATCATCTCCACCGGCATGAAGCTGGAACTGGAGTTCACCCCGATGCGCCTCTACGAGCTGGCGAAGATGGACGGCGCGATAGTGGTCTCGCCGGACATCACTACGATCCACTACGCCAACGTCCAACTCAGCCCCGACCCCACGCTCCCCTCGCGCGAGACCGGGACGCGCCATATAGCCGGCAACCGCGTCGCGCAGCAGACGGGCGACCTGGTGATCGCCGTCTCCGAACGCCGCCGGGTCGTGAGCCTCTACCAGGGACCCTACGGGCCGCTCGTGCTCGAGGATATCGGGGTCGTTCTCAGTAAGGCCAACTCGGCGCTCGCCACCCTGGAGAAGTTCGCCTACAGGCTGCGCGAGGAGCTGCGGCTGCTCACGCTACACGAGTACGAGGGGGCGGTGACGCTGCGCGAGGTGGTCGGCGCGGTCTCGACCTTCGAGTACTCGGTGCGTATAGCCGAGGAGATACAGGCGTACGTGCGCGAGTTGGGCAGCGAGGGACGGCTTGTGGAGATGCAGCTTGACGAGGCGTTCCACAACGTCCCGGAGCAGTACGAGGCGATGCTGCGCGACTATGTCGCCGAGGACGTGGACTACAGGGATGCCCGCCGCGCGCTGAGCAAGCTCAGCGCCGAGGAGCTCTCAGAGCCTCCGGAGGTCACCAAGATCACCCAGATCCTCGGCTACGGGTCCGTGGGACAGCCCGAGGAGTTCTACCTCAAGCCGCGCGGCTACAGGCAGCTCGGGAAGGTGCCGCGCCTGCCGCGCAAGGTGGCGGAGAACCTGATCAGGGAGTTCGGCTCTCTCGAGGGGCTCCTGGAGGCGTCCGAAGACGAGCTGGATGAGGTCGAGGGCGTGGGACAGGCGCGCGCTCGCGCCATCCACCGCGGTCTCGAGCGTCGCCCGAACCTGGAGACTTCCGGCGAGGTCTCCTGACGGGATGAGCCCCGAGCGCAGAAGCGGTGCGATCGCGCTCGTGCTGGCCGGCGGGGTCGGCAGCCGCATGGGCCGTCCCAAGCAGTTTATAGACCTGCTCGGACGTCCCGCGCTCTATCACACCCTGCGCGCCTTTCAGGAGGCCTCCGGTATAGACGCCATCTACGCCGTCGGGGACGCCGGGAGGATCGGTGAGCTGGCCGAGCGGGCGAAGATAGACAAGTTCGCCGGCTGCGCGGAGCCCGGCGAGAGCCGCTCGCTCTCCACGCGCAATGGCTTGCGGCTGTGCGCTGAGGGGGAGGAGACCGTTGTCCTGGTACACGACGGCTCCCGCTGTCTCGTCACCCCTGAGCTCATAGAGCGCGTGGTAGAGGCGGCCCTTGGCGATGTCGAGGGCGTGGTGCCGGCGCTGCCGGTCTCGGACACCATCAAGGTCTGCGAGGGCGGGAGCGTCCACGAGACTCTCGACCGCTCGAAGCTCTATGCCGTCCAGACCCCGCAAGCGTTCCGGCTCGGGTTGCTGCGCCGGATCTTCGAGGCGCCGGAGGAGGATCTGCGCGCCGCCACCGACGACGCCTCGCTCGTGGAGCGCAGCGGGGGACGGGTCGCTGTCGTGCCCGGGGAGAAGACCAATATCAAGCTGACCACCCCGGAGGATCTGGTCCTGGCCGAGTCGATCCTTGTCGCGCGCGACGGCCTCTGGCATGGTCTCCGGCACGGGGTCCGGCGCTGAGATACCGGGTTGGCATCGGCGTGGATGTCCACGCCTTCGCTCCAGAGGGCTCGGGGCGGCGCCTGGTCCTGGGCGGCGTGGAGATACCCTTCGAGCGGGGCCTCTTGGGCCACTCGGATGCCGACGTCCTCGCCCATGCCATAACCGACGCCCTGCTCGGCGCAGCGGGCCTGGAGGACATCGGGCACTACTTCCCCGACACCGACGAGCGCTACAGGGATGCCGACTCCATCGAGCTGCTGCGCGAGGCCAGGGGGATGCTCGGTGGAGACTGGGGCCTGGCGAACGTGGACGCGGTCGTGATATGCGAGCGGCCAAAGATTCGGGACCACAGGGACGAGATGCGGCGGAACCTCGCGGACGCCCTGGGCGTAGACGTCTCCCGGGTGACGGTGCGCGGCACGACGACCGAGCGGCTCGGCTTTTCGGGGCGCGGCGAGGGGATAGCGGCCCAGGCCGTCTGTCTGCTGGAAGGGGACTAGGGCGCGATGTCCGAGGTCCGGACGCGATTCGCCCCGAGCCCGACCGGCCTTCTCCACCCCGGCGGCGCCCGCACCGCTCTCTTCAACTGGCTCTTCGCCCGCCACCAAGGGGGGGCCCTAGTGCTCCGCATAGAGGACACCGACCGCGCCCGGAGCAGGCCGGAGTACGAACCGGCGCTCCTCGAGGACCTCGACTGGCTCGGCCTCTCCTTCGACGAGGGACCGTACCGCCAGAGCGAGCGCGGCGAGCTCTACGAGACCTACGCCCGGCGCCTCGCGGAGAGAAGTCTGATTTACGCGGCGACCGACGAGGCGGGACGAAAGGCCCTGTACTTCCGGCCGCCTGAGAGGGAAGGGATCTTCCGGGACGAGCTGCGGGGCGAGATCTCGTTCGGGAACATCTCGGATTTCGTGATCCTTAAGTCCGACGGGACGCCCTCATACAACTTCGCCGCCGTGGTGGACGACCTGGAGATGCGGATAACGGACGTGATCCGGGGCGAGGAGCACCTCTCGAACGCCGGGCGGCAGGCGCTGCTCTACCGGGCCCTCGGCGAGAGGGAGCCTCGCTTCTACCACCTCGGCCTGATACTGGGCCCAGACGGCAAGAAACTCTCTAAGCGCCACGGCGCCGCGAGCGTCGCTGAGTACCGGCACGAAGGCTATCTTCCTGAGGCACTCATCAACCACCTGGCCCTGCTCGGCTGGAACCACCCGAAGGGCAGGGAGGAGTTCGCCGGGCTCGAAGAGCTCGCGCGCGAGTGGGACCCCTCGCGCCTGGGCGCGAGCCCGGCCACCTTCGACCCGCGGCGCCTGCTCTCGCTCAACGCTCGCCACATCCGGCGACTTCCGGCGCGGGAGCTGCTGCGCCGCGTGGAGCCGTTTCTGGAGGAGCCGCTGCCCGAGGGGCGGGAGGCCGCGGTGATAGAGGCGGCGCGCGAGGAGATGCGCCTCCTCAGCGATGCGCCGCGGGTAGTGCGGGAGGTCTTGGGGCCCGTGGAGCCGGAGCGCTTCGCGCGGGAGCTACCCGCCGCGAGCCCGGAGGTCTTCGCGCACGTCGCTGGTGAGTTGCGGGGACGGGCGTTTGAGGATGTGGAGTCGGCGCGGGGGTTCGTCAGGGAGTTGCGGGCGTGGGCCAGGGAACGAGAAATAAAGGCCCGAGACCTGCTGCACCCGCTGCGGCTCGCGCTGACGGGGCGGGAGAGGGGGCCGGAGATGGGCCTCATCTTCGCCGCGCTCGGGGCGGATGAGGCGAGAGAGCGGATAGAGCGGGCGAGAGAGGCTAGACTAGAGTCATGAGCGTGCGCGTGAGAGACAGCCTGAGCGGCGAGATGGTGGAGGTAGGGCGCGACGGGAGGGTCGGCCTCTACGTCTGCGGTCCCACCGTCTACAACGACATCCATATCGGCAACGCCCGGGCGCCGCTGTTCTGGGATGTGGTGGCGCGGTACCTGAGGAGCAGAGGCTACGAGGTCACCTTCGTCCAGAACATAACGGATATAGACGACAAGATCATCAACAAGGCTAACGAGGAGGGCGTCTCCTGGGAGGACGTCGTGCGCCGCTACACCGGTTCCTTCCACCGGCGTCTCGAGATGCTCGGGGTCGGACTGCCGGACATAGAGCCGCGCGCTACAGAGCACATACCTGAGATGATCTCGCTCGTGCAGAAACTCATCGAGCGAGGGCACGCCTACGCCGCCCCCAACGGCGACGTGTACTTCTCGGTGGAGAGCTACCCGGCCTACGGTCGCCTGAGCAAGCAGCGCCCGGAGGAGATGCGCGAGACGGAGAAGGGGCAGACCGGCCGCAAGCGGAGCCCTTTGGACTTCACGCTCTGGAAGGCGTCGAAGCCGGGCGAGCCCTCGTGGGAGAGCCCGTGGGGGCCGGGGCGGCCGGGCTGGCACATCGAGTGCTCGGCGATGGTCTCGAAGCACCTGCCTGAGGGCGCGGACATCCACGGCGGCGGCACCGATCTGCGCTTCCCGCACCACGAGAACGAGCTCGCCCAGAGCTGCTGCGCGCACCCGGAGAGGATCTTCGTGCGCGCCTGGGCGCACCACGGGATGATCAACCTCGCGAGCGGCAAGATGGCCAAGTCGCTCGGCAACATCCTGGATGTCGAGGAGGCGGTGAGGCGCCACGGCAGGAACGCGGTGCGCATGTGGCTACTGCAGAGCCACTACTCGCATCCCGTGGACTACTCCGAGGAGATCCTGGAGGAGAAGCGCCGCTCCTACGAGCGCCTCCTGCGGCTCTATCGTCAGATCTCCGGCTCGAGGACCTCCTCCGCCCTCTCAGACGAACTGGCCGCCGGGCTGCGCGAGCGGTTCGATGCGGCGATGGAGGATGACCTGAACACCCCGGAGGCCCTCGCGGCAGTCTTCGAGGCCGCGGGACGGGCGGGACAGGAGATCTCCGTCCGCCCCGAAGCCGCCTATGAGTTCGCCTCGCTCACGGAGGCGCTGCGCGAGGCGCTCACGGTCTTCGGCTTCGACCTTACGGAGGAGTCCGTGGCGGAGCTCGACGGCGTGCGCGTCCGCTACTCGGAGGAGCCGGGCGAGCGGGTGCTGCTCCGCGTCGCCGAGCGGGAGAAGGCCCGGCGTTCGAAGGACTGGGCCGTCGCCGATCGGCTGCGCGACGAGTTGCGCTCGGAGGGCTGGGCCGTCGAGGACACGCCCGAGGGTCCGGTCGTGAGCCGGGCGGAGGCGTAGAGCGAGACGCTTGCCTCGCGGCCGGGACAGTCGCTCCGACCGGCGGCCCGGCAGGGAGATCGACCGCGCTCCGAGACGAGCCCGGAGGCGAGACGGTCCCGCGGAGGAGTTCGTCTACGGTCTGCGGCCTGTTCTGGAGGTCCTCAGGAGCGGGCGGCGCCGGGTCTTCGAGACCCTTCTATCCGGGCAGAACGAGGAACTGGCCTCTCTGGCCGCCGGGCGTGGGGTACCCGTCCGGGAGGTCACGCGCGAGGAGGCCGCGCGGCTCTCGCGCGGCGGTACTCACCAGGGCGTGCTTGCCCGTGTGGGGCCTTACCCGTACGCGGAGCTCGAGGAGATCCTGGGACTCCCCGATCCGCTGGTTCTGGTGCTCGACGGCGTGACCGACCCGCACAACCTGGGGGCGGCGCTGCGGGTCGCCGACGGGGC
>JBFLXF010000101.1:0-6896 GCA_040757515.1 Actinomycetota bacterium | reverse complement strand
ATCCAGGCCGCGCGGGCCGTAGTTGTAGTTCGCCATCGCCTGCGTCGCCACGGCCCCGACCCCGGCCCGCGCCCACGGCACGATCGCCCCGACGGCGAGGAACTTCGACTGCACGGCTACGCCCAAGGAGCCCGTCTCCGGGTCGCAGGCGACGATGGAGAACGTCGCCACGGGTCTGCTCACGCGCCTCCGGCCCACGGGAGCGCTCAACTTATGCAGTGACAGGCCGCGACCCAGTGCTCCGGCCCGACCTCACGCCAGACCGGGTCCTCGTGGGCGCAGGCCTCCGTGGCGTAGGGGCAGCGCGTCCGGAACCGGCAGCCAGAGGGCGGGTCTACCGGGCTCGGGACGTCGCCCTCGAGGACGATACGCTCCCGTTCATGCTCGGCGTCCGGATCAGGCACCGGAACGGCGGAGAGCAGGGCTTGAGTGTAGGGGTGCACAGGGTTGCTGTAGAGCTCCTCGCTAGGCGCCACCTCGACGAGCACGCCCAGGTACATCACACCCACCCGGTCGGAGATGTACTTCACGACCGAGAGGTCGTGGGAGATAAAGAGGTAGGTCAGGCCCCGCTCCTCCTGCAGACGCCGCATCAGGTTTATGACCTGCGCCTGAATCGAGACGTCCAGGGCACTCACCGGCTCGTCGGCGACGATGAACTCCGGGTCCACGGCCAGAGCACGGGCTATCCCGATCCTCTGGCGCTGCCCGCCGGAGAACTCGTGCGGGTAGCGACTCGCGTGCTCCTTGCTCAGGCCCACGGTCTCCAGCAGCTCGTGCACCCGGTCGAGGCGCTCTTTCTTGCTGGAGGCGAGGCGGTGGATGTCTATGCCTTCGGCGACGATGTCGCCGACGACCATGCGCGGGTTCAGGGATGCCTGCGGGTCCTGGAAGATCATCTGCATCTTGCGGTTGAGGCGCCGCCCCTCCTCGCCGCTCGCCGCGTGCACGTTCTTGCCCTCCAGGAGCACCTCGCCGCCGGAGGGCTCGTAGAGCCGCACCATCGTGCGCCCCGCCGTGGACTTTCCGCACCCGGACTCTCCGACGAGGCCGAACGTCTCGCCCCTCTTGATCTCCAGCGAGATCCCGTCCACCGCCTTCAGCGTCGCGCCGCCCCCGACCCGGAAGTGTTTCTTCAGGTCCCTGACCTGGAGCAACGCCCCGTTCTTCGAGCCTCCGTTTTGCCCGGTCATCGCCTGTCCTCCACCTTGATGGGCGGCTCCACGTCTGGGGCCAGCGGGTGGTGGAGCCAGCAGGCGGCCCTGTGCTCGGGCGAGAAGGTCGTGTAGGGAGGCATCTCCTGCGTGCAGACCTTCATAGCGTATGGGCAGCGCGGGGCGAACGGGCAGCCCTTCGGCGGGTCGAGCATGTCCGGCGGAGAGCCGGGGATAGGGATCAGCTCCTGCGAACGGTCCGCCGTCGGCAGCGGGATCGAGGCTATAAGGCCCCAGGTATAGGGCATCTGCGGGTTGTAGAAGACCTCGCGCACGGTGCCCGTCTCGACGATCTTGCCCGCGTACATCACCGCGACCCGGTGGGCCGTCTGGGCGACGACGCCGAGGTCATGGGTGATCAGTATGATCGACATCCCTAGCCGCTCCTGCAAGTCGCGCAGGAGCTCCAGGATCTGGGCCTGAATCGTCACGTCCAGGGCCGTCGTCGGCTCGTCGGCGATGAGTACCTTGGGGTCGCAGGCCAGGGCTATCGCTATTACGACACGCTGGCGCATCCCGCCCGAGAACTGGTGCGGGTACTGCCTGGAGCGCTCCTCGGCGTTGGGGATGCCGACCATCTTAAGAAGCTCTATGGCCCGCTCGTTCGCCCGCCGCCGAGACATTCTCAGGTGTTTCCTGAGGCTCTCAGTGATCTGGTTGCCGACCCTCATCGTCGGGTCGAGCGAGGTCATCGGGTCCTGGAAGACCATCGCGATCTTCGGCCCGCGCATCTTCTGCATCTGCTTCTCGGAGAGCTTGAGGAGATCCTGCCCCTCGAAGATCGCCTCCCCGCCCTTGATCTCGCTGTTCCCCTCGGGCAGGAGGCGCATCAGGCTCTTCGCCGTCACGCTCTTGCCGGAGCCGGACTCTCCGACTATCGCGAGCGTCTCGCCGCGCCGGAGGTCGAACGAGACGCCGCGCACGGCCTGCACCTCGCCCGCGTAGGTCTTGAAGGAGACCGCGAGATCTCTGACCTGGAGTATCGTGTCGCCATTCATCGCCATATTCTACTTTCGCATCTTCGGGTCGAAGGCATCGCGCAGCCCGTCGGCCAGCAGGTTGAAGCAGACCATCAACAGTACAAAGATTATGGATGGAAACACCAGCAGATAGGGGTGGAAACGAATCTCGGCCGCCGCCGAATCGATCAGCGACCCTAGAGACGCCCGGGGCACCTGGATCCCGAGCCCGATAAAGCTGAGAAAAGCCTCGTAGAAGATAGCCGTCGGTATCGTGAACATCATGTTGACGATGATCGGCCCCAGCGAGTTCGGTATCAGGTGTTTGCGGATCAGATAGAACCCCTTTGCCCCCAGCGAGCGCGAGGCCAGGGCGAACTCCTGCTCCTTGAGCTGCAACATCCGCCCGCGCACGATCCGGGCCATATATACCCATCCCGTAAACGCGACGGCTATGGAGAGGGTAATGATACCCGGGCTGAAGACGGTCATCGCCAGGATGGCGACTATGAGACCGGGGATGCCGACGAGAACCTCGATGATGCGCTGCATGATGTCGTCTATCCGACCGCCAAGATACCCGGAGATGGCGCCATAGGGAACGCCGACGAGCAGGTCTATGGCCGCGGCCAGAAAGGCGATGTAGAGCGACACCCTCGTCCCCGCCCACACCCGGCTCCACAGGTCCCGCCCGAAATCGTCGGTGCCAAACCAGAACTCGGCGCTCGGCCCCTGGAAGCGGCGGGAGAGATCCTGCGCATAGGGACCGTACTGCGACAGCAGAGGCCCGAGGATAAACGCCATCAAGAACAGCAGGGTTATCACCCCGAGGCTTATGAGTGCCCCACGGTTCTTCTTGAGACGTCTCCAGGAGTCCTTCCAGAACCCTACCGGGGGACCGGCGATCCGCTCGCCTTCCCGCTCATCTATCTCGACGGCCCCGAACAGGTCAGGCGTCAGGTCCTTGCGTTCGGTCTCCATCTCTACTCCTTGCCTCCGGCGACGCGGATTCGGGGGTCTATGATCCCGTAGAGAATGTCCTGTATCAGCAGCGCGATTATGAACAGCACGGAGAAGAATATCGTCGTGCCCAGAATCATCGAGTAGTCGTTTACCTGGATCGAGGAGACAAACATCTCTCCGATGCCGGGGATCACGAATATCTTCTCGACGACCAGCGAGCCGGTTATCAGGTAGATGGTCAGGGGCGCGAGCACCGTGACGAGCGGGATCATGGCGTTCCGCAACACATGCCGCAGGATGACCGCCAGACCGCTGAGGCCTTTGGCCTTCGCCAGGGTGACGTAGTCCTGCCCCAGTACCTCAAGCATCTCGGTCCGCACGAACCTGGCGACCGTCGAAATGACGAAGACGGAGAGGGCTAGAGTGGGCAGCACCGAATGCCACCAGCTCTCGAAGAAGGCCACCGGGAACCACCCCAATTGCACCGCGAAGATGTACTGCAGGATGGGCCCCAGCACGAAGGTCGGAACGGCGATTCCGATCACCGCCACCACCACCGCCAGCGTGTCCCACCACGTGTTGTGTTTGAGAGCGGCGATGATCCCGAGCCCGAGGCCCAACACGAGCCCCAGTATCACAGCCTGCACGCCGAGGAACGCGGAGACCGGCAGGCGCTGCAGGATCATCTGCGTAACCGGCGTACCCTCGAAATAGAACGAGTTGCCAAGGTCGCCTTGCGCCACGTTCAACATGTACCTGGCGTACTGGACGTACAACGGCTCGTCGAGGCCGTACTTCTCGAAGAGCACCTCCCGGAGCTGGGGCGTGAGCTTCTCGTCCGCGAAGGGCGTCCCCGGAAGCAGCTTGCTGATAAAGAACGTGATGCTGATGATGATGAACAGCGTGACGATCATGTAGGCGGCACGCTTCAGAACGTACCTCAACATCTGCGGAACTTCCTCCTCGAAGACGCCGTTACGCCGGTGAAGCGTCGCGGGGGCGTCTCCCCGAACGGTCGCCGCCCCCGCGCCACGCTCACCCTCTTCCCCGGCCTCGCTCCGGCTTCCCTACCTCTGAATCCTCCACAGCTTGATGTCGAGAGATCCGCCGTAGTTGTGGTAGACGAAGTTCTTGATGAACGGCTCTATGAGCCGGGTCGTCCCCTGGAAGAACATCGGCACCGTGCCGGCGTCCTCCTCGATCAGTAGTCTCTCCGCCTCCAGCATCAGGTCCATGCGGCGGGCGGGGTCGGCCTCCTCCTTAGCCTGCCGGATAAGCCGGTCGTAGCGCTCGTTTGAGTACGCGCCGGTGTTGAACGAGGACTCGGTCTCCCAGAGGTCGAGGAAGGTCATCGGGTCGTTGTAGTCGGCGCCCCAACCCTGATAGGAGAGCTGGAACTCGCCGTTGGCCTCGAGCTCCAGCTTCCGGTCGAAGGGCTGTATCTTGACGTTGACCTTGGCTCCAAGATTATCCTGGAACTGCGACTGCAGGAACGTGGCGACGTCCCTGGCCGTGGAGCTCTCGTAGGAGAGAAGCTCGATTGTGGGCGCCTCCCCACCCTCTTCCTGAACACCCTCCTCGAAGAGCCTGCGGGCCTCCTGGGGATCGAAGTCTCCGACCACCGCCCCCTGCGCCTCACGGAAGGTCTCGTTGCCCGGCCCGGCGATCCCGTCCGGCACGAGCCCGGTCGCGGCCACGGAGCCGTCGTTGATGATCTCGTTCACCAGCGCCTCGCGGTCGAAGCCGATCATGAACGCCCTGCGGACCTTGGGGTTGTTGAAGATCGGCACCGCTTCCTGGTTGAAGGCCAGGTAGAAGGTCGCGAACTCGGTAAACTGCTGGAAGTCAGGAGAGTCCCGGTACTCGTCCACGTACTCTTGGGTGATCTCGGTGATGTCGAGATCGCCCTGCTCGTGGAGGTTGACGGCGGTGTCGACTTCCTTGACGATCTTGCCCTCTACCCGCTGGATGTCTACGTTCCCGGCGTCCCAGTAGTCGTCTCTCTTTACGAAGGTG
Source organism: Actinomycetota bacterium (assembly GCA_040757515.1). Lineage (GTDB taxonomy): Bacteria > Actinomycetota > Rubrobacteria > Rubrobacterales > Rubrobacteraceae > JBFLXF01. Next base: position 1,744 of record JBFLXF010000101.1, on the reverse strand, counting down.
ACGCCCTGCGTGGGGTTGTAGTCGGTCAACTCGTAGGGACCGTTGAAGAGAAGGTTGTCGGCGTTCCGTGCGTACTGGTCGCCCTGCTCCTCGACGTAGCTCTGGTTCTGCGGGTAATAGACCGGGAAAGCCGTGAGGCCGAGCCAGAACGGCGCGGGCGACTCGAGCGTAACCCGCAGGGTCTTGTCGTCTACGACCTCGATGCCGACTTCGTCGCGGAGCCGGTCGTGCTCCTCCTGGTTGTCCTCGCTGGTCGGACCCTCGTTGAACGCGGTGCCGCCCTTGATGAACTGGGTGATAATGTAGGCGTACTGGCCCGCGGTGTCCGGGTCCATCGCCTTCAGCCAGGCGAACCTGAAGTCGTTTGCGGTCACGGGGTCGCCGTTGGACCAGTTGGTGTCGCGCAATGTGAACGTGTAGGTCAGGCCGTCCTCACTGATCTGGACGTCCTCGGCTACGCCCGGTATGGGCTGGTCCTCCTCGTCGAGGCGCTGCAACCCCTCTATGGCGTTGACGAGAACGTTGAAGGAGACCTCGTCGGTTACGTTGGCCGCGGAATCGAGGCCCCGGATGGAGTCCTGCAGGTTGACGGTGATCGGCCCGTTGCCGCCACCGCCGCCGTTGCCGCCTCCCTGGCCGCCGCCGAAGACGCTTCCGCACCCGGCCGTACCCAACAAAGCGGCGCCGGCCAGGCCGGCGCCGCCCATCTTCAAGAAATCGCGGCGGCTGATCCCTACCGCCCCTAGCGGCACCTTTCTCGTCTGCGTCCCCTTTGCTCGCATCGCTCTCCTCTCTCGTCCCCTGAGCTCGCTCCGAACTCCAAGCCTCCAGCCGGTGATTCTACAACCGTAACGCACCTGTGCGCTCGTCCCCGAAGGCAGTCCCCCACGCCGGAGATCCGGTCCTTAGCGCACCGGCGGGTACCGCCCGGACAGGTTCAGCATTCTTCCACGAACGCCCCTTGGAGCTCTCTAGAGTCGGATTTTGTCTGAAGACTGTAATCGGAAGTGTCGAGACATGTCAAGTGTGGTTACACATCAAGACACCGCTTCGCCACCATGCTTAACAGATCGCAACAAGATTGTCACAGAGTGTGCTTCTATGCAGTCTATGGAGAGCCGGAGACCACCGATACGCAGAACCTTCGCGCAGACCTTCGAGACGTAGAGACTCCCCGTTCGCACCCCGGCGACGGCCCCGGGAGGATCGCCGCCAACGAGCCGCCCGAAGACCCCTCCTCTGGATGTACTGGCCCGGGGAGCACGCGGCCCTGCGGGGGCTGCCCCTGCGGTGGCTACGGGGCGCGGCGGTCGCGCACGTAGTCCTCGTAGGAAGGGTGCGTAGCGCGGCGTCGGGAGAAGAGGGCGAGGATGGCGGCACCGGTCCCGAAGAGAGCGAGCCCGTAGACGACCAGGCCGCCGACGAAGGGAATCAGGTACGCAGTAGAGACGGCTAAGGCGCCCACGATGGCGGCGAGGGCGTCGCCCGAGCGGTAGCGCCCGGTGGCGAGCACTATTCGCCGCCCGATCAGGTATGCAGCCACGAGAGCCCCGAAGAACAGAAGCGCCAGGTAGGCCGGCACTAGCAGCAGTATCGCCGGTATCGCTATTATCGAGACGGCGAAGGCGACGACGAGCGCGAGCACCGCCGGCACCGAGAGGACACCGACTGCGGCCGACCACCCCGGCGCCGTCTCTCCGCTGCGCGCCGCCGCCCGCAACGGGCGCGGCGCAAGCACGGCCAG
>JBFLXF010000100.1:0-6898 GCA_040757515.1 Actinomycetota bacterium | reverse complement strand
GGAGTGCCCCAGCCGCTGAAGCTCTTCGGTACCGAGGAGCAGAAGGGGAAGTGGCTGCCGCGCGTCGCGAAGGGAGCGGTGAGCGCCTTTGCCCTCACCGAGCCGGAGGTGGGAAGCGACCCGGCCCGGATAAAGACGCATGCCACGCCCACCGCAGATGGCGAGGCTTACGTCATCAACGGTGAGAAGCTGTGGTGCACCAACGGTCCCATAGCCGAGCTCGTAGTCGTGATGGCGCGCACGCCCTCCGGAGACGGGCGGCGCGGGATCACGGCGTTCGTGGTGGAGAGCGACACGCCGGGCTTCGAGGTGGTCCACCGCTCGGAGTTCATGGGCTTGCGCGGGATCGAGAACGGCGTCTTGCGCTTCACGGACGTGCGCGTTCCGAAGGAGAATATTCTCTGGGGAGAGGGGCTCGGGCTGAAGCTGGCCTTGACCACCCTGAACACCGGACGGCTCACCATCCCCGCCGCGGCGACCGCGAGCGCGAAGTGGTGTCTGGGGGTGGCGCGCCGGTGGGCTGGCGAGCGGCGGCAGTGGGGCGCCCCCATTGGCAGACACGAGGCCGTCGCGCAGAAGCTCGCGGAGATGGCGGCGACGACCTTCGCCATGGAGTCCATAGCCGACCTCTCGGCGCTCATGGCGGACTCGGGAGAGGTAGACATAAGGATCGAGGCGGCTCTGGCGAAGCTCTGGAATACCGAGGCCGCCTGGCGGATAGCAGACGAAACCATGCAAATCCGGGGCGGAAGGGGCTACGAGACCGCCGCCTCGCTACGCGGGCGCGGGGAGCTTGCGGTGCCGGTCGAGCGGGTGATGCGGGACTTGCGCATCAACACCATCTTCGAGGGCTCCAGCGAGATCATGCGTCTCTTCGTCGCCCGCGAGGCGGTGGACGAGCACCTGAGGGTGGCTGGCGGACTGATCTCCCCCGACCTCCCCCTCAAAGACAAGCTCTCCGCCTTCCCCCGGATAGCACGCCACTACGCCTCCTGGTACCCGCGTCTGTGGACCGCCTGGAAGGCTCCCTCCTACGAGGAGTTCGGCGAGCTCTCGCGTCACGTGCGCTTCGTGGAGAGGAGCTCGCGCCGGCTCGCGCGCTCCACGTTCCACGCGATGGTGCGCTTCGGTCCGAAGCTGGAGAGGAAGCAGGCCGTCCTCTTCCGCCTGGTAGACATCGGGGCGGAGCTCTTCGCCATGAGCGCCGCCTGCGTGCGGGCGCGGTGGCTGCTGCGCCGTAACCCCGGCGACGACTCCCCGGTCAGGATGGCGGACCTGTTCTGCCGTCTCTCGCGCCGGAGGGTAGAGGCTCTCTTCGCCGCCGTCTTCCGCAACGATGATCGCTGCCTCTACGAGGTCTCCCGGGAGATCTTGGGCGGAGAACACGTCTGGCTGGAGAGAGGAATCCTCGGCCTCGAAGCCCCCGAGGGCTCGATGGTTCCGGCTACGCACGTTCCTCGCGGCGGCTCCGGAGCCGCCGCTAAGGGTGAGGATCTCCTCGGGATGGTCGGTAATTGAACGGAGGTGCAAACCTGGTAGGGAAGTCGGCCATAATCCTCGGGGCTTCGAGTCCTCACGGGGCCGCCACGGCGAGGGTGCTGGCTCGCGAAGGCGTGAAGCTGGCGCTCGGAGGGCGCGACCGGCAGAGGCTCGAGAATCTGGAGGCGGAGATACATGCCTCCGGAGGTCAGGCGCTCGTAGTGGGCACCCACCTCGCCAAGCGACACCACCCGGCCCATCTCGTGCGGGCAGCCGTCGAGGCGTTCGGGGGAGTGGACGCCCTGGTCTTCATGGCTCGCGCCTCCGCGCCCCCGCTGTCGAGTGGAGATCTTGACGCCTTCGAGCGCTCCGTGGACGTGAACACCAAAGGCTTTCTCTACTGCCTCGCCGCAGCGCTACCGGCCCTGCGCGGGAGCGCAGGACACGTGGTCTACCTGAGCTCCGACGGTATGCGAGACCCTCTCCTCAGAGCCGCCCAGGCCGCCGCACGCATGCTCCTGGAGGAGTCGGTGCGGGAGTTCTCCACCGACGGCCTGCGGGCGAGCGAGGTGCGACTCCCGCATCCCGAAGCCACCGACCCGGAGGCGTGCGCGCGGACCGTCCTGCGGGCGCTGGTCGAACCGCCCGGTCCCGGGGTATCCGTATTCGAGGTGGGCTAGGTCAGGCCGGTAGGCGGGCCGACGAGGACGCGAGATTCGTCGCCGCAGACCAAATGTCCCAGCTTCGAGAGTGACCTCCTCAGGTGCCCGGAGGCAGCGCTGCGGACGGAGGCGCTGCCTACCAGGCGACGCAGCAGCGGGTCTACGGAGCCGAGCGAGGTCCTGAACTCCGCGAGCGCCCCGTCGCCCCGGTCCCTGATCGCGCACTCGCCCGTGCCCGTCACCGGGCCCGCGTAGCTCCAGCGCAGCAGCGAGGGGGATTCAGCCTCCTCGAGCACGCTGAGGATCTTCCTCCTCAGGCCCAGAAAGGAGACCTCCCACTCCGAGAGCATGCCCGGCTCGCCGGGGTTGCCGCATACCTCGACCCGCCTCACGCCCGGCGCCCAGAGCGGGAAGCGGCGCACATCGCGCACCGCCTCGTAGAGGGCTTCGGGCGGCGCGGGCACGATGAGGCTCGCCGCGATCTCGACTTCACGTGCTCTGTCGGGGTTCGCTACGCGCAAGACCGCAGGATTATACAACCTCGCGGGGCTATATACTCCGCACCATGCGCGACGGGAGCTGGCGAACGCTCGGACGGCAGTACCTCTACCGCAGCCCGTGGTGCGCCTTCCGGGTGGACGGAGTGAGGCTGCCGGGCGGCGCGGAGATCGAGTACGGGGTACTCGAGAGCGGCGGGTTCGCCGCGGTGGTCCCGCTCACTGACGCGGACGGCGTCGTGCTCGTCCGGCAGTGGCGCCAGCCGCTTCAGGCCTTCACCCTGGAGCTGCCGAGCGGCGGGGTGGACGCCGGAGAGGATCCGCGGGAGGCTGCCCGGAGAGAACTCGTGGAGGAGACCGGTTACCGGGCTGAGGGGCTGGAGCGCATCGTCTCCGTGCACACCAGCACCGGACGCACGACCGAGGTCTGCCACCTCTTCCGCTGCCGCGCGCTGCCCGCCGCGGAGGGCCCGCGACCCGAGCCGACCGAGTTCATCGAGGTCGTCGAGGTGCCCTTCGAGAAGACACTCGGGATGGTGCGGGACGGCTCGATCACGGACGCCGCCACCGTGCTCGGCCTGCTCTGGGTCGCCTCGGGCGGTTGTGCGGCGGGCGGCGGTGGGGTAGATTTAAAAGAGTAGAAGACCGGGGAGCCGGGAGGCTGAGAGGGCGTTTGGCAGCGGACGGACGCCGACCCGTTGAACCTGATCCGGGTAATGCCGGCGCAGGGAGATTCGAGTTCTGGCGCTCTCGCGCCTCCCCGCATAGCGGAAGGAGGGTGCGCGTGGGCGCGTTCAGAGACGTCAGGGTGCTGGCGGAGGCGGCCATCGCCGTCGCCCTGGCGTTCGTGCTGGGGTTCGTGAAGGTCTGGCAGATGCCCTTCGGGGGCTCCATCTCGCTGGAGATGATCCCCTTGATACTCCTCGCCCTGCGGCAGGGGCCGGTCGTCGGTGTCGTCGCCGGGGCGGCCTACGGGCTGCTCAACCTCGCTGTCGAGCCGTTTATCGTGCACCCCGTGCAGATCCTCTTCGACTACCCGCTCGCCTTCGGGGCTTTGGGTCTCGCCGGGCTCTTCCCCCCGACGGTGCGCGGCGCGGTCCTGGGCAGCGTCGTCGGCGTGGCGGCACGGTTCGTCTGCCACTTCGTCTCCGGGGTCGTCTTCTTCGCCTCATACGCCCCCGAAGGCTGGAACCCGGTCGTCTACTCGGCGGCGTACAACGCGGCGTACCTTGTCCCTAGCCTGATCATCGCGCTCGTCGTCGTGGTCGCCCTGATGCGGGCGCTGGAGGGGGCTCAGCCCTCGCCGCGCCAGGTGCGCTACCGCCGCCGGCCCGCGAGCTCCTGAGGCGCGGGACGAGATTGAACATAGAGATCGGAGATGATGCCATGAAACGGGTGATGAGCGTGGCCACCAGCGACTCCGGGGCGGGGGCCGGGATACAGGCAGACCTCAAGGCCTTCCTGCGCTGCGGCGTCTACGGGACGACCGCCATCGTCGCCACCACCGCCCAGAACACCGTCGCCGTGACGGACATCTACCCCTTCCCGCCCGAGGTGGGGGTGAGGCAGATCGAGGCCATCGTGGAGGACATCGGCGCCGACGCCGTAAAGACCGGGATGCTGTTCAACGCCGGGATCATCTCCGCCGTAGCCGGCGCCGTGCAGCGCCTGCGACTGCCGAACCTGGTCGTGGACCCGGTGATGGTCGCCGAGAGCGGGGCGCGCCTGCTGGAGCCCGACGCGGTGGAGACCTATAAGGCCGAGCTCTTCCCGCTGGCGAAGGTCATAACCCCGAACGTGAACGAGGCGTTCGCCCTGCTCGACGAGGAGGTGGATGAGGACCGCATCGAGGACTGCGCCGTGACCCTGCGCGGGCTCGGGCCGGAGGCCGTCATCATCACCGGGGGGCACACGGAGTCCGGGGCGGACCTCCTCTACGACGGGGAGCGGTTCGCGAGGATAGAGGGGCCGGTCCATCCCTCGGAGAACACCCACGGGGCCGGTTGCACCCACTCCTCGGCGCTGGCGAGTTTCCTGGCGCGGGGCTACCCGCTGGAGGAGGCGGCCAGGGAGGCCCGGAGCGTCGCCTCGGATGCGGTGCGCTTCGGCCTCTCGGAGATCGGGGCCGGCGCGGGGCCCGTGCACGCCCTCGGACCGGTCTTGCAGCGGGCGGGAATCGGAGGCCGGGCATGAGCGGGGAGCGGCGCTCCGCGACCCGGAGCGGCTTCACGGGCGAGCTGTGGGACGCCATCGGTCCCATCTACGCGGAGATTCTCGCGCACCCCTTCCTCCTGGGGCTGACCGACGGGACGCTGCCGAAGGACCGCTTCCGGCACTACGTCGTGCAGGACGCCCTGTACCTGCGCGACTACGCCCGGGTGCTGAGCCTAACGGGGGTGCGCTCGCCCTCGGAGGAGGGGCTGGTGATGTTCGACGAGCACGCCATAGGCGCGATAACGGTCGAGAGGAGCCTGCACGAGGGTTTCCTGGGGGAGCTCGGTCTCACGCAGGAGGACCTCGACCGGACCCCGATGGCCCCGACCACCCTCGCCTACACCAGCTACCTCCTGCGCACGGCCGCCCTCGGCGACTACCACGAGGCGCTCGGCGCGGTGCTGCCCTGCTACTGGATCTACGCTCGCGTCGGCGAGGCGCTGCTGGAGAGGGGCTCCCCCGACCCGATGTACCGGCGCTGGATCGAGACCTATGGCGGGGAGGAGTTCCAGGGGCTGGTCGAGGCCGTCCTCGACCTCACCGACCGCGCCTGCGCGGACCTCTCCCCGCCACAGAGGGAGGCCGCCAGGAACGCTTTCGTGACCACCAGCCGCTACGAGTGGATGTTCTGGAACATGGGCTGGACGCTGGAGGGCTGGCCGGTATGAGCGGCCATTCGAGCCGGAGGATCCCGCTCCTCGACGGGCCGCCAAAGGAGGGAGAGAGACCTTGAGAGCCGCAGAAGCGCTGCGCAGGATCGGGGAGGAGAGGCCCCTCGTACACCACATCACCAACTACGTCACCGTCAACCTGGTCGCCAACACGACCCTGTGCACGGGCGCCCTGCCGGTGATGGCTCACGCCCGGGAGGAGGTCGAGGAGATGTCCTCCCTCGCCTCGGCGCTCGTGCTCAACATCGGGACGCTCGATCCGACGCAGGTGGAGGCCATGGTCCTCGCCGGCAGGCGCGCCAACGAGCGCGGCGTGCCCGTGATCCTCGACCCCGTCGGCGCCGGGGCCACGGGCCTGCGCACCCGCACCGCCGAACGCCTGCTCTCGGAGCTGGAGGTCTCCGCCGTCTGCGGCAACGCCGGGGAGGTCGCCACCCTCGCCGGGCTCTCCGCCGAGGTGCGCGGCGTCGAGAGCATCGGGGGCGACACCAGGAGCGCCGCCGAGGCGGCCGCCCGCGCCCTCGGGACCGTCGTCGCCGCCACCGGGGAGACGGATCACGTCTCAGACGGCGAGCGCACCCTCGCCGTCGAGAACGGCCACCCGCTGCTCGGGCGCGTCGTCGGCAGCGGCTGCGCCTCTACCGCCGTCGTCGGCTGCCTGGCCGCCGTCGGCGGGGCTGGCGTGGAGACGGTCGCCGGAGCCCTGGCGTACTTCGGACGCGCCGGGGAGCTCGCGGCGGAGGGCGCGGAGGGGCCGGGGACCTTCGAGCCGCGCCTGCTGGACGCGCTCTCCGTCTTTGCCGACGGCCCGGAGAAGCTCGGCGACGGACTACGGGTGCGGGAGGTCCCCGCTTGACCGGGCGCGCGGTAGGGAGCGTCGCGACCCGCAGGCTGGTGCTGGCGGCGCTCTTCGCGGGGCTCGGGGTGCTGCTCTCCTCGTTCGCCGTCCCGGTCGGCGGGGCGCGGGTCTTCCCCTTCCAGCACACCATAAACGCGGTCGCGGGGGTCGTGATCGGGCCGTGGTGGGCCGCCGGAGCGGCGCTCGTGACGGCGACGCTGCGCTTCTCCCTGGGGACGGGGAGCCTCTTCGCCTTCCCGGGCAGCCCGTTCGGGGCGCTCGCCGTCGGCCTCCTCTATCGGCTCTGGCGCCGCGACGAGGCCGCTCTCTCCGAGCCGCTCGGGACCGTCTTCGTCGGAGCCCCGCTGGGGGCGCTCCTGATCTCTCCTCTGCTCGAAGAGGCTGCCGGCGGCCTCCTCGCTCTCATGGCCGCCTTCGCCGCCTCCTGCGTGCCCGGCGCGATCATCGGCTACGTGCTACTCAAGGCGCTCCGACGCTCGGGGATTCTGCGGTGAGCGTGGAGCGCGCGCCTGCGCC
>JBFLXF010000099.1:0-6906 GCA_040757515.1 Actinomycetota bacterium | reverse complement strand
GGTGTCGGGCCACAGCGTCTGCCGGTCCCCGATGACCTCCAGCTTCAGCCAGTTCGTGCCCGTCGCCTCGCGGGCGAGGCGCGCCATCCTTGCGGCCTCCTCTGCGGTGGTGGCTCCGGCGGTGTTGGGCAGGAGGCGGTAGCGCGAGAGGTCAAGCTCCTGCAGGATCGAGCGCTCCCCGGAGAGGTCCATGTAACGGACCGCCACCGTGACCATCTCCGTCCCGGAGCGCTCGAGCGCGGCGTTCATCGTCTCCGTGTCCTCGTACTTCCCCGTGCCGAGAAAGAGCCTCGACGAGAAGCGCTCGCCGGCGATCACGAGCTCGTCCTCGCCGCTCCCGCCGGCGACGGCGTGCACGATCTCCACGCTGTCTCCGTCGGATATCCTGCGGGAGTCCCACTCGCCGCGCCTGACGACCTCCCCGTTTACCGCGACGACTATGGAGTCCTGCCGGATCTCCTTCTCGGCGAGCAGCTCGCGGATGGTGGGTTCGTGTGTTCTTACCTCCACGGGCGTGCGGTTCAGCTCTACGTGCATCTCTCTCCTTTCTTTCGGGTGACGAACGGAACTCTGGGGCGGTGATCCTCGGTGGCGCGGCGGAGGGCGCGGGCCGCAGACTCGGGGTCCGGCGAGGCGAGGACCGAGGAGATCACGGCCACCCCGCTAGCCCCGGTCGCCAGGACCTCGGGGGCGTTGGAGGGATCTATCCCGCCGACGGCGAGGACCGGGACGTCTACGGCCTCGACTATGCGCTCCAGCTCTCGCAGCCCACGCGGCGGCAGGCCCGGCTTGGAGGCAGTGGGGTAGACGTGCCCGAAGGTCACGTAGTCCGCGCCGCTCTCTGCGGCCACGCGCGCCTCATCCAGGCCATGGACCGAGACGCCTAGCAGCCGATCCCCGATGAGGGGACGCACCGCCAGGGGCGGCAGGCTTCTGCCGGCGAGGTGGACGCCCCCGGCCTCGACCGCGAGGGCCACGTCCACCCGGTCGTTGACGATCACGCGCTCCCTTCCGGCGAGCGGTATCGTCTTCAGCGCCAGCTCGTAGAGGGCGAGGGCCGGAGCGGCGGTCTTCTCGCGCAACTGCACGCGGTCTATCCCGCCCTTGAGCGCGGCCTCGATGGCCCGCGCGAGCGGGAGCCGCGATTGCTTGCGGTCGGTTATGAGATGTATCTCGGGCCGCAACTCGTCGGGCCTCCCTGCGGCGGCCCGAAAAAGAGCCGCCGCGCCAGTCTGCGGAGGCGCGGCGGCGACGCTTCTCTCGTCACCCGTATCCGCGCTTTCCTACGCCGGTACGATCCGGTTCAGGTTCCGAGGGTCTTCTCTCAGCCTCTACCTGCGAGGCACCCCTAGCGCGTTCGGGCTCAGTATAGCAAGGGCTGCGCTCCCTAGCCGAAGAAGGTCTCGGCGGCCTCGTAGAGGTCGGCGGGGACGGTCTTTGTCTCCTCGGTAGCCTCCTGGAGGGGCACGGTGACGATCTCGTTGCCGCGCAGGGCGACCATCTTGCCCCACTCACCGTTCTTTACGGCTTCTGCGGCGCGCAGACCGTAGCGCGTGGAGAGGATGCGGTCGTAGGCGGTGGGGGTGCCGCCGCGCTGCAGGTGTCCGAGGACGACATGGCGGGTATCTATCCCGGTGCGCTCCTTGAGCTCGCCCGCGAGCGTCTCACCGATGCCGCCGAGGCGCACGTGGCCGAACTCGTCGCGCTCGGCGGTCTGGGTGATGTACTCCTCGCCGAGGACCACGCCCTCGGAGACGGCGACGATGCCCCACTTCTCGCCGCGTTCGGCGCGCTGTTTGAAGAGGTCGGCGATCTCATCCATGTTCGGCTCGACCTCGGGGATCAGGGTCACGTTCGCGGCTCCGGCGACGCCGGCGCCCCAGGTGATCCAGCCGGCGTGCCGGCCCATGATCTCCACCACGATGATCCGCTCGTGGCTCTTCGCCGTCGTCCGTATGCGGTCTATGGCCTCGGTGGCTATGGAGACGGCGGTGTCGTAGCCGAAGGTGGTGTCCGTGGCCGAGAGATCGTTGTCTATGGTCTTGGGGCATCCCACGACCTGCACTCCGAAGTCGTCGTGGAGGCGCCTTGCCACACCTAAAGTGTCGTCGCCGCCGATAGCGACGAGGGCGTCTACACCGAACTCCTTGAGGTTCTCGACGACCTTCTCGGCGTCACCCTCGTTCTTGTAGGGGTTGGTGCGCGAGGAGAGGAGGATGGTGCCGCCCTCCTGCAGGATGTAGCGCACGTCGTCGGGTCCGAGGGGCATCACGGTGTCGGGCTCTGGGGAGAGGAGGCTCTTCCACCCGCGCTTGAGCCCGACGACCTCGTAGCCGTAGTCCTCGACGCATCGCATGGTGACGGCCCGGATCACGCCGTTGAGGCCCGGCGCGTCGCCGCCACCGGTGAGCATCCCGACCCTGCGTACCTCTGCCATCGCTTCTCCTCCCGTCCGTGAGGTCCGTCAACGAACCAGTCTAGCCTCTCGCGGGTGTGGTTGTCAGCCTCGCAGGAGCCTCTAGAATACGGCGCATGGTACGGGTGCTCTTCGTCTGTATGGGAAACATCTGCCGCAGTCCCATAGCCCAGGGGGTCTTCGAGAGCGTCCTGCGGCGCGAGGGCCTGGAGGACGAGGTCTTCGTGGACTCCGCCGGGACGGGAGGGTGGCATGTCGGCTCCCCGCCGGACGAGCGGGCGCAGAGGAGCGCCGCCCTGCGGGGCCTCGACCTCAGCTCCCAGCGAGCGCGCCGGATCTCGGCGGAGGACTGCGGGAGCTTCGACTACATCCTGACGATGGACGAGGAGAACTACCGGATGGTCTCGCGTCTCTGTCGTGGCAGCGCAGTCGTCCGTCCCTTCCTGGATTTCGCCCCCGACTCGCCGGAGCGTGAGGTGCCGGACCCCTACTACGGTGGGCCTGAGGGCTTCGAATACGTCCTCGACCTCGTGGAGGAGGCGTCTGAGGGTCTGCTCAGGGACATCCGTGAGCGGCACCTCGCCGGGCGTGGCTGAGCAGCTCATAGCCGAGGGCGTCGAGGCGCACCTTGGGGAGCGCCTGCTTAGCGTGCGTCCCCTTGGCGGCGGCTGCATAGGCGAGGTCTACAGGGGCGAGCTCTCCGACGGGACTCCGTTCGTGGCGAAGGTGGACCGCGAGGGCGCCTCGCACCTGGAGCGCGAGGCGTACATGCTCCGCTACCTGCGCGAGAGGAGCGGGCTGCCCGTCCCGGAGGTCTATCACGGCTCGGAGACGCTGCTCCTGATGGAGTTCGTGGAAGGGGCGAGCACCTTCTCGGAGGCCGCGGAGCGGCACGCGGCGGAGCTTCTGGCGGCGCTGCACGGTATAACCGCCGAGGCCTACGGCCACGAGCGGGACACTCTCATCGGCTCTCTGAATCAGCCGAACCCCTGGACGGAGTCGTGGGCGGATTTCTTCCGGGAGCACCGCCTGCTGTACATCGCGGGCGTGGCGTACGATGCCGGGAGGCTGCCGCCGGAGGACCTGCGTCGGGTGGAGCGGCTCGCGGGGCGGCTGGAGGACCTCATCGGGGAGCCTGCGCTGCCGGCGTTAGTCCACGGCGACGTGTGGAGCGCTAACGTGCTGGCGAAGGGCGACCGCATAACGGCCTTTCTCGACCCTGCCATCTACCACGCCGACCCGGAGATCGAGCTCGCCTTCATCTCGCTCTTCGACTCCTTCGGCGAGGCGTTCTTCGAGCGCTACGCGGAGATACGGCCCGTCCGCGAGGGCTTCTTCGAGATTCGCCGGGACCTCTACAACCTCTACCCGCTCCTGGTCCACGTCTACTTCTTCGGCGGCGGCTACCTCTCTTCGGTCCGGGATATCCTGCGCCGCTTCGGGGTCTGAGCTTACCAGACCTGCCAGCGGGCGGGCTTGACGCGAAAGGGTACAGAGTAAGCCCGTGCGAAGCCCTCCGGCTCGAAGCCGATGCGAGCGATGCCCTCCCGGTACTTTTCGATGTAGGCCGGAACTTCGGTCGCGGAAGGAACGTCTCCGGCCATCTGCGCCGTACCCTCCACACTCACGACGCTGCCACCGTGGGCGTCAGAGTTGAGGTGGAGCGAGACTCGCGGGTTTCTGGATATGTTGCGCAGCTTCTGCCGGTCTGGCTGGGAGTAGATCAGAAACGCCTCCTCGTCCCAGAGGAACCATACGGGCACCGACTGCGGCTGGCCGTCGGAGCGGACCGTCGTGAGCCAGATGATCTCTTCTCTCCGCAGGCGTTCGACGGCGCGCGCCCCGTCCGCCGTAGTGGTGTCGAGCACGAGGGGTCTCCTTTCCGGAGCTGCCTTCGCCACCAGAGTAACTCAGCCGCGAGGGCTGCGCCTCGCGGCAACGCTCAAGAGTTGCGCGACAGCCGCGTGCCGGCCCACAGCACGACCGCGTCCTCCAGCAGAGCCGGGACGAGATCCGGGAGAGCGGTCCTGCCTGCGCGCGAGCGCAGCCGCTCTCCGGCGAAGGCTCCCGCTGCCGCCGAGAGGGCTCCCAGGACGGCGCCCACGGTGCTTCGGCGCCCTCCGGCGGCGAAGAGCGCCGCTCCGGTGAGGGCGCCGGCGGACGCACGCCCGAGTAGAGGCCCCGGCGCGGTGCGGGGCGGCACGAGGGGCGTCTTGTCCGCCACCATCTCGCCGACCATCGCGAGCAGCAGCGCGTTCGCCACCCGCCGCGAGCCGAGCCGCTCGAAGACGGTGCCCCGGAGCCCGGGGAGGCTTCCTCGGCGAGCGGCTCGGACGACGAAAGCTGGTCCCGCCGTCGAGCGCACGCCGGAGAGGAGGGCCAGACCGGCGGCCCTCAGAGGCAGGCGGGACGTGGGTCGCTGCTCGACGCGGGCGCGCCCGAGAAGGTTAGGCAAGGGCGCTCCAGACCTCCAGCTTGTTCCTGACGTGCCGGATCACCTCGTCGGTGAACTCCGTCGTGCTCGCGGAGCCTCCGAGGTCGGCGGTCCGCACGCCGTCGAGGATGGTCTCGAAGGTCGACTCGTAGATGGCGCGCGAGACGCGGCTGGCCTCCTCTTCGTGAAAAAAGGTCAGCAAGGCGGCTCCGGCCAGGATCATGGCCATCGGGTTGGCGATGTTCTTGCCTTCCAGCGACGGTGCGGTGCCGTGCGGCGCTTCGGCCATGACCGTCTCGGGGTTCTCATCCTCGTCGAGCGCGATAAGGAGCGACTCCGCCCCGGCTATGGAGCCGAACATCTGCAAGACCATGTCCGAGAGGCAGTCGCCGTCGCGGTTGAGCGCGGGCACGACGAGGGGCTCGCCGTAGGTGGTCAGAAGAAGGGCGTAGGTCGCGTCTATGAGCTGCGGGTCGTAGCGGACGTCCTTGTTGTTCTCGGCGGCGCGGTCCATCTCCTCCTTGAGCATCCCCTCGTAGACCGGGGAGACCGTGTACTTGGGGCCGCCGAAGACCTTCGCCCGCATCTTGCGCGCCTGTATGAACGCGAACTCCGCGACGCCGCGGCAGACCCTACGGGAGATCCTCTCCGTCCGGTAGGCGACCTCGTCCAGGCCCTCGCCCTCGCGCCACTCCTCGGCGCCGTAAGCGTCGTCTACTGCCATCCGGATCACGGAGATGGGCGCGTGCACCCCGCTGACCGGGTTGACGCCGGGGATGCGCCTGCCCGTGCGCACGATGACGGTGCCGTCTATACCCTTGCGCAAGATGGCGTTCGGCGAGCCCACGTCGCCCTGCCTCTCAGGGGTGATGGTGGCGGCCTTTATGCCGAAGCCGCACTCCTTCATCGCCGCCGCCGCCTCGTGGACGACCCTGTTCTCTGTCTCCCTGCGGTTCTTTAGCGAGAGGTCGTATCTGTCGAACTCCAGATCCAGTCCGGTTACGTCCGGGGACAGAACCCGTAGCGCCTCCTCCAGGAGCTCCTGGCCGGTCTGGTCACCCTCCATTACCACGATGGTCTTGCGCTCCACTTATCGCACCTCTTCAGAATCTCTCGCTTGCCAGGGTAGTATACGATCAGGTGCCGTGCCGGTTCTCTACCGCACGGGGCGGGCTGTGTGGCGGATCCTTCCCCGGTGTAAGCTGCGGGACCGGATAGAATCAGAGGCAAGCGATCCGGAGGCGCGAAAGATGACGGAGAGACGTGCTGGAGAATGGATAGGGACGCCGCTCGATACCGGGGCCGTAAACCCTCGCGGCATCAGAGAGATCGTCGTTGAGTTCGACGAGGGCGAGGAGGTGCTCACGCCCCGAGTGAACGACCGGTTCGGCGCCTACGACCTGCACGAGGCGGCGGCCTATATCCACTATCTTGCCGGGCACATCTCCAAGGGACGCGAGGGATAAAGGATATGCACGGCATATACGTCACGAGGAAGGCTTCAAGCAGCACCGGCGCGCAGGGGGCCAGCGAGATCCGCATACGCCGCATCTCCATCCGTTACGAGGACGGGACGGTGACCTTTGTCCCCGAAGCCGGCGAGGAGTTCTTCTCCCAGGACGACGTCCACCGGTTGGTCGGGCTGCTGCAACAGTCGTCTCAGGCTCTGGAATGGGGCACGGCTCCTGACGGTATCCCGGACTCCGAGCAGGGCAGCGGCCTGGTCTGAGGGGGGCAGCTCGCCCCCCGCACGCCTTGCTCCCTACGACTCTCGCTCTTCCAGCTTCTTCGCCACCCGGCGCTTCTCCGGGTCCTCAGAGGGCTCTCTTGAGGACTGCAGGCGGGAGGAGGGGTCTCCTTTCTTCTCCTCGGGCAGCTCATCTCCCGCTTTGGCGTCTCTCTCCCGGTTCTTGCGTTCCTCGATCTCGCTCCAGGGATTCTCTCCCATCCCTGCCTCCTTACGGTCGCCGGTTTGCTTCGACACAGATTTCGCCGATCCCGGCCGTTCGTAAACACTCGCGGCTCTACGTGAACAGGTCTATGAGCTGGAGGTTCT
>JBFLXF010000098.1:0-6929 GCA_040757515.1 Actinomycetota bacterium | reverse complement strand
CCAGCACGGTGGTCAACATCGAGCGCAACAACGCGGAGCCGCACTTTCGCACGATTCGCAAGTTGGCGAAGGCCCTCGACGTGGACCCGACTTCCCTGCTGGAGGAGTAGCCGTGCTCGGTACGAATGGTCATGGCCCCAGGATGGCGATACTGTACGCTCGCGTGTCCACCGAGGAGCAGGTAAAGAGCGGCTACTCTCTGGCGCAGCAGATGGAGGCTCTGCGTGAGCACGCGGCCCGAGAGGGGTACGAGGTGTTGGAGGAGGTCAGCGACCCCGGCCAGAGCGGGGCGACCCTGGTGAGGCCGGGTATGGATCGCGTACGCGACCTGGTCGCCACCGGCGAGGTCTCGGTGGTGCTGGCGCAGGACCGGGACCGGCTCGTGCGGGAGCCAGCCTACCACTACTTGCTGAAGCGGGAGTTCGAGGAGTACGGCTGCGCCCTGCGGGCGCTCAACGACCGGGGCGACGACAGCCCCGAGGGGCAGCTCACGGAGGGCGTCTTGGATCAGATCGCCAAGTACGAGCGGGTCAAGATGGCGGAGAGGAGCCGCCGGGGCAAGCTGCACAAGGCGCGCGAGGGCAAGGTTATCGCGGGCCGCATGGCGAAGTACGGCTGGTGCAAGTACGGCTACAGGTTCAACGAGGCTCGCGACAGCCTCGTCGTGGACGAGGAGACCATGTCCACGGTGAGGCGCATGTTCCGCATGGTCGGCGTCGAGGGGTACCGCCTGTTCGCGGTCAAGAGGACCCTGGACACCGAGGGGGTCCGCACCGCCACCGGCAAGGGCCGCTGGGCACCGCAAGTCATACGGGACTACATCCTGGACGACGCCTACAAGCCGCACACCTACGAAGAGATAAAGGAGCTCGTCTCTCCCGAGGTGGCGGCGAGGCTGGATCCGCAGGAGCGCTACGGCGTCTGGCGCTTCAACACGCATCGTCACCGGCGCGTGGAGGTTGCGGTGGAAGGTCCAGACGGCCGCATCCTCTACAAAATTAGGGACCGTAGGACGGCTAGGCCCGAAGACGAGTGGATAACGGTCCCGATCCCCGACGCCGGCGTCCCCCGCGAGTGGGTCGAGGCGGCGCGAGAGGCCATAAAGGACAACCGCAGGACCTCCAACGCCGGCCGCAGGTTCTGGGAGCTCTCCGGCGGCATCATGCGCTGCG
Source organism: Actinomycetota bacterium (assembly GCA_040757515.1). Taxonomy (GTDB): domain Bacteria; phylum Actinomycetota; class Rubrobacteria; order Rubrobacterales; family Rubrobacteraceae; genus JBFLXF01. The sequence goes on along the minus strand of JBFLXF010000098.1, from coordinate 5,757 downwards.
GCGCGTGTGGGTACGCCATGACCACCCACACGACCACGCCCAAGAAGGGGAGAAGCAAGTTCTTCTACTACTACACTTGCCGCACCTACTACAAGAAGGGACGGGAAGCCTGTCCGGGAGGCATGTACATCCCGGCCGCCAAGCTGGAGGGGCGCATCTGGGAAGCGATCTGCGGCATCCTGAAGGACCCCGAGCGGCTACGCGCCGACCTCGACGCCATGATCGAGCAGGAGAGGAGCGGCTGGCGCGGCGATCCGGGCAGGGAAGCGAAGCTGTGGGCCGACAAACTCGCGGAGGTGGACCACAAGAGGGCACGCTATCAGGAGATGGCCGCCTCCGACCTCATCACCCTCGACGAGCTGCGCTCAAGGCTCGCGGAGCTCGCGGAGACCCGGGCGATGGCGGAGCGCGAGCTCAACAACCTCCGCAACCGTCAGGAGTACGTACGCGAGTTGGAGCGGGACCGGGACGCCCTGCTCGACAAACTCGAAGGGGTCGCGCCGGAAGCCCTGGACGCGCTCGTGCCCGAAGAACGCCATCAGGTCTACAAGATGCTGCGTCTCAAGGTCGTCGCCAACCTCGACGGCTCCTTCGAGGTCAGCGGGGCTTTCGAGGAGAGCTTCAACCTCGAGAGCCTTGAGCTTTGCACCTCTGAAGTATCACGTTGGTGAGGGCGTCCATGACGCGCCCCTCGTAGAGCGTCCGTCCGGTTCTCCGGTCGCGGACCTTCAAGATCTCGACCACCACGCGCGGCGTCGGTGTGTTTCGGCCGGTTGGCGTTAGCTCTACGTACCCGGACGAGAGGTGGAAACCGACCACCTCGGCGGGCGAGAGGTCCACCCTAGATCACCTCCCCTTCCCGATCTCGACTCGGATAGTTGCCATCTCTCCTCTTTCCTCAAGCCGACTTCTGCCGGGGAGGCCACTCGCCGCGAAACCCCTTCGGTTTCGGGTACGCAAAGGAGAGGACCTTCCCGGTCCCACGACAGTCCGGGCACGGCTCCGTCTCGAGTTCCGTGGGGGTCCCGAGATGGACCCGGCCCCGCAGACACCTGCGACACTCGCGCTCGACGTAGCCGCTCACGCCGCCCTAGCCTCTTCCGCGGCGAGCTGGCGATGGCACTCCTCCCAAGCCGCGAGAGAAAGCTCGTTCGTCTTCGCTCGGTAGGCGGGGGCGTACCTGAGCCGGGTGAGTTCCTCCAACCCCGAGCGGATCAGGCCGCGGCTTCTCCGCTCCAGCGACTCGCCCTCCTTGCGTCGCAAAAAAGTAAGGTAGCGGCCGTGTTCTTCGGCGTAAGGCCTGTGTGTACGGGCCCGGTAGCAGCCCTGTTTCCGTTTCTTGAAGGAGTTCTTGGGGCCCCCGCAGGACCTCTTTTTCGATGCGGCCCGCTCGAGTAACCCTATGTTGAGCTTCTGCGGCTCGTACTCTGGGCGCTCCCTTATCTCGACTCCGGCGAAGTCGGGGAAGTCCTCGGCGAACAATCCCGCAGCGCAGTCGTCTACCGTTACGTGGCGGGTAGAATCTCTACATCTCTCCGCTTCCCGGTGCAAGCCTACCTCCTGTCCGGGGGCTTTCTCGCAGAGAAGCGGGAAGCCCCCGGACAGGAGTGGGCGAAGGAACCATGGGCGGTCGGATCCTCTCGGAGTCGTAGGCCGCGGTTACAGGGCGACACCGAGCCCGACGGCGACGATGCCCTCGAAGAACTCTTCTCCGAAGGAGGGGCCCTGGCCCCTTTTGGAAGCAGTACGGGGCAGCAACCGGCTCGTCCGCTAAGTTGTGTACGCTTTCAAACGCTTATCGCTGGGACTGTAGACCTCGTACCAACGCCTGGCCTCCTGGCTGCTGCTCGGTGACTTCTACGACGTCCCCCAAATATAGAGACGGCGGTGGTCTTTCCAGTAGTCGCGCGCTTTTGCTGCTGCCGCCTCAACCTGCTGCAGGCTTGGAATGCACGCCCCTGGATGGCCAGAGGCTAAGGCCTTACACCACGCCTCGATCAGATCGAGGTAGGCGGCGTACTTGGGCCGGAAGACGACTCCCACCCCCTACGAGCCGGGTCGACCGCGAGCACGCGTGCTCCCAGGCGCCCCGAGGTCGTGATATCGCCTCGGCCACCCTCGTGCGCGGCATCCCGATCCCCTTCTGTTCCGAGAGGTACGCCACCGACCGATCCAGGATCTACGAGGCGAACGGGAGCTCTAGCTCCTGCGACAAGGTGAGGACCGCCTCGATGACGGCGCCCACGTCCTCGGGTCCGTAGATGGGCAGGCGCCTTCCCGCGATCCCCTCGAGACTCGCGACCGTGTACTAGTCGAAGCGGTTGACCCCCTTCATGGTCGCCGCGGCCAAAGTAGAACCCCGTGAGCGCCGCGCGAGCAGGAAGCAGGTCACCGCGTTCGGCGCGTCATAAACCGCAAGCCCCCAGGCAGACCCGCCAAACTCGGAACCTGCTGGACCGCAGGTTTGACTTATAGCCTACGGGGGTATACCATAGTCTCGACAGGTACGGAGCCCGGAGGCGGGAAGCTGCGATGGAGAGAACCAAGGAAGGGAAGCTGGTGCGCGTCGACATCCCGGTCACGGGGATGACGTGTGCCTCCTGCGTGCGCAGGGTCGAGAGAGCGCTCTCCAAGCAGGAGGGTGTCGCGGGTGCGAGCGTGAACTTCGCCGCCGAGAGGGCTACCGTCGAGTACGATCCTGCCGCCACGAGCCCCGGTGAGCTGGTCGGCACCATAGAGGGCGCCGGCTACGGCACGGACGTGCGAGAGGCCGCCTTCGGCGTCACGGGGATGACCTGCGCCAGTTGCGTCGGGCGGGTGGAGCGGGCCTTGAAGAAGGTGCCCGGCGTGCTCGACACGAGCGTCAACCTCGCTAGCGAGAAGGCCACAGTCCGGTACCTCGGGGGCGAGGTGGAGGTACGGGACCTAGAGAAGGCCGTCGAGGGCGCTGGCTACGGCGTCGCGCGCGAGGACGAGGCGGAGGCACCCGCGGAGGACGCCCACGAGCGCGAGTACCGTAAGCTCAGGAGCGACTTCCTGCTGGCGGCGGCGTTGACGGCCCTGATCCTGGTCGGCAGCCTGCCGCACATGCTCGGCGTCTCCATCCCGCTCTCGATGCCGGTCCTCAACTTTGCGCTACTCGCGCTGGCGACGCCGGTGCAGTTCTGGGCCGGGCGCAGGTTCTACAGGGGCGCCTGGGGCGCCCTCAAGCACGGTCAGGCCAACATGAACACGCTGGTGGTGCTCGGGACGAGCGCCGCCTACCTCTACAGCGCGGCGGCGACCGTCGCGCCCGGGCTCTTCGCCGGGGACCGCGCCGACGTGTACTTCGACACCTCCGCCGTCATCGTTACGCTGATCCTGCTCGGGCGGTTGCTCGAAGCGAGAGCCAAGGGGCGCACCAACGAGGCCATAAAGAAGCTCGCCGGGCTACAGGCCAAGTCCGCGCGCGTGATCCGAGGCGGCGAGGAGCTCGATGTACCGGTCGGGGAGGTCGACGTCGGTGACGTGGTCGTGGTCAGGCCGGGCGAGAAGGTGCCGGTAGACGGGCGCGTGGTCTTTGGGGAGTCGGCGGTGGACGAGGCCATGGTCACGGGCGAGTCCATCCCGGTCGAGAAACGCCCGGGCGACGAGGTCATCGGGGCGACGATCAACACCTCCGGCTCGTTCCGCTTCGAGGCGACGAAGGTCGGCAAGGACACCGCGCTCTCCCAGATCATCCGCATGGTCGAGGAGGCGCAGGGGTCGAAGGCGCCCATACAGCGGCTCGCGGACAGGATCAGCGGGATCTTTGTCCCGGTCGTGATCGTGCTCGCCCTCATCACCCTGGGCGTCTGGTGGGCGTTCGGTCCCGAGCCCGCCTTCACCCTGGCGCTCTTGAACATGGTGGCCGTGCTGATCATCGCCTGCCCGTGCGCGATGGGCCTGGCTACGCCGACCTCGATCATGGTCGGCACCGGCAAGGGCGCCGAGAGCGGCATCCTCGTAAAGGGCGGCGAGGCCCTGGAGGCCGCGCACAAACTAACCACCGTCGTCCTGGACAAGACCGGCACCCTCACAAAGGGCAAGCCGGAGCTGACCGACGTGATCTCCGCCGGCGTCCCGGCCCTCACGCCCGCAGGCGTCGCTGCGGAAGGTAACCCGCAGGACGAGCTGCTGCGGCTCGCCGCCTCCGCCGAGCGGGGCTCGGAGCACCCCCTGGGCGAGGCAATCGTACAGGGCGCCCGGGAGCGAGGGCTGGAGCTCGCCGACGCCGAGAGCTTCGAGGCCGTCTCCGGCGGCGGCATAAGGGCCACCGTCGAGGGCCGCGAGGTCCTCATCGGCAACCGCAGGTTCCTCGCGGAGTCCGGCGTCGCCGAGGACGGGCTCGCGGCCCGCGCCGAAGAGCTCGCCCGGAACGGCAAGACCCCGATGTTCGTGGCCATAGACGGAGAACCCGCCGGCCTGATAGCCGTCGCGGACACCATCAAGGAGGAGTCCCGCGAGGCCGTCGAGCGGCTGCACAAGCTCGGCATCGAGGTCGCCATGCTCACCGGCGACAACCGCCGCACCGCCGAGGCCATCGCCGGCCAGCTCGGCATAGACCGAGTGCTGGCCGAGGTGAAGCCGCAGGACAAGACGGACGAGGTGAAGAGGCTCCAGGCCGAAGGCAAGAAGGTGGGCATGGTCGGCGACGGCATAAACGACGCCCCCGCCCTGGCGGCCGCCGACGTCGGCATCGCCATCGGCACCGGCACCGACGTGGCGATGGAGGCCGCCGACCTGACGCTCATCTCGGGCGACGTGCGCGGCGTCGCGCGGGCGATAAGGCTCTCGAAGGCCACCGTGAGGAACATCAAGCAGAACCTGTTCTGGGCGTTCGCGTACAACGTGGCGCTCATCCCGGTGGCCGCGGGCGTACTGTACCCGTTGTTCGCCGGCGGCACGGTCCCCGAAGTCCTGAGGCCGGTGCTGGGCGAGTATGGGTTCCTCAACCCCATCCTAGCTGCGGCGGCGATGGCGCTCTCGTCGGTCACGGTGCTCTCCAACGCGCTCAGGCTCAGGCGGGTGAAGGTTGTCTAGGGAAAGGAACGAGGACGTGGATGCGGTGGAGAAGAACGAGCCGGTACCGTCGGAGACTGCCCACGGCTACATAAAGGCGAAGGACAAGGAGAGGCTTCAGAATCGCCTGCGGAGGATCGAAGGACAAGTACGCGGCCTGCAGCGCATGATCGACGAGGAGGCCTACTGCGTGGACGTCCTTACCCAGGTCGCGAGCGTCGTCTCCGCGCTGGAGAAGGTGGGTACGCTCGTCTTGAAGGACCACGTCGAGCACTGCGTCCGGGAGTCCATCGAGAGCGGGGACAGGCAGAAGGCCGACGAGAAGGTCGAGGAGCTGACCGCCGCCGTCGAGCGGTTCCTGAGAGTCTAGAGAAAGAAGGAGGAGAATCACGATGGCCGAGAAGACGCTGAACGTCGAGGGGATGAGCTGCGGCCACTGCAAAGCCGCCGTCGAGGAGGAACTGAACAAGCTCCCCGGCGTCGAGTACTCCAACGCCGACCCGCAAACGGGCACCGTGGAGGTGCGCTACGACGAGAGCCGGACCACGACCGAAGACCTCGAAGGCGCCGTCGAGGAGGCCGGCTACACGGTCAGGGCCTAGCGAAGATCTCTCTTCCGGCCTCGCCGCCTTGTACGGCGAGGCCGTTTCAAGGGCGAGCACGTAGGGTAGAGGGGTAAGGCACCGATGCCGCTAGCACGCGCGGCTACGGAAGCGC
>JBFLXF010000097.1:0-6943 GCA_040757515.1 Actinomycetota bacterium | reverse complement strand
GCGGCTTCGCTCTGGCCCATTCGCCCGTGCTCCACGGCCTCGACAACCTTCTTACGCAGATCTTCGGAGTACGCTTTCATGCGCCCATGATGACGCACGGTTCAGTGACCGTGCAACTTGCTCTAGGCCAGCGCCTGCTAGGCCAACGCCAGCACGTACAGGAACACCAGGGCGAAGAGTACGAATGGGATCAGGACCAGGGCCGCAACAGCGGCGAGCACGATGAGAGTCGCCTTTCTTTGCGACCGGTCGGCGCCCGGAGGCGGAGGTGTGGCGAGAGACGCGGGTTCACCGGAGCCGCTCTCCTGCCGAGGAGGTGATGTGGCCACGGTCATCGTTCGGCCGGCGGAGGCGCCGAAACGCGCGTCTTGCGGTGCCGGGACGAGCGATTCCTGCCATGGGATGGCCTTCCCGCAGTCCGTACAGAACCTGGCGCCAACTTCGGTGCCCGTTCCGCATTTGGGGCAGCGGAGAGCCGCCGGCGATGGGCCGTTGTAGACGTTCAGGAGCACATTGAGGCCGTAGTCCAGGGTCAGCTCTCGGTCTACCACTGCCCGGAGCCACCAGCCCACGGAGCTCTGTTCGGTCTTCAAGCAGGGACCGGCTCCAGGCGGCACCTCCAGGGCGAACGGATACTCTCGACTCGTGCCACTCCGGAACCACGCTCTCTCCTCGACTGCCACGCTCGCCTCCACCGCTTCCAAGACGTTGCCGGAGGAGCGCGAGACGTTCTCGCACCGCGCAAGTTCTATGCGAAGTGAGCGTGCTTCGAAGTCATCGAGCGGGTTCAGAAGCAGCGTACCCTCCACGCGCTCGCCCACGCGGAAGCTGCGGCTCGGAAGCGCGAACTCCATCTCACACATCCCAGACGAGTCAAGCTCCGGCGGTGTCTCGGCCCAGTTAGCGTACGACTGAGGTGAGGAGAGTATCGTTGCCGGGCGCTTCAGCATTACGTCCGGCGCCCCACGGACAGCGAGGGTCAGGCGGATCTCCCAGGAGACGCTCGTGATCTCGCCGTCCGAGCTGGGAGGTGCCGACGAGGGTACGTTGAGGACCGGCTCGTGGCGGCTGTAGCTTCCCGCCAGGAGTGTCCCCTTCTCCAGGATACGCACCCCGGTCGCCACCTTCTCCTCTGTAACCTCCCGGGTACGATAACTGCTGTGGCCGTGCGAGTCGCTGGATCTGTACTTGTAGACGTAGCGGTTGGCGTACACCAGCTCCACCCGGCCTTCCTCGATATCTAGCTCCTCTCTGCCCACGATTCCGGCGGTTACCCCGATGGTTTCTCCTGTGACGTAGGCGTTCTTGTCGGTTTCGAGCGTAAGCTCGACCTTCTCGCTCAACCGGCTGCGCCAGTATTCGACGAAAGCTCTCAGGCCGCGCTTCACGAACATGACCGCGAAGCCGAGGCTCCAGAGCAGCAAGATCACGCCGGCAAACGACTCAAGGTACGAGAATGCGGCGATCCCGGCTACAAGGGCGAGAATACCTGCTAGCGTCCACAGTAAACCGCGAATGATCTGCTCCATAAGCCCTCGTTGCCCTTTCTGGGTGCGACGTTCGTCGTGTACGCGCTGGGAGGCTGGTGCCGGTATCCGTCCGATCGTCTCTTCACGTGCGGGATTATAGGTGCTGGTATGAAGCGACTGTATCCTGCAAATGAACCATTTTGCGGTGCTTCGCACCACGTTTGCCGGCGCCGGGAGCACTCCCGGGTGGTGTGGGATGGCGGGACACTGGTACTCTAAGGGCCGGTATGGAGCGCCGCCGGTACACCATAAAGCAGCTTCCCCCCGAACTCAGGCCGCGCGAGAGGATGCTCTCCGAGGGCCCGGAGGCGCTCTCCGACGCCGAACTGCTCGGGATACTCTTTGGGCACGGCACAAGGGAGAAGACCGCGGTGGAGCTTGCGACCGAGATCATCTCCGAGAACGGCAACCTCTACGGGCTGCACGGCGTCACGGTACACGACCTCGTCGGCATACACGGCGTCGGAGAGGCCAAAGCGTGCATCGTGCTGGCCGCGGTCGAGTTCGGGAAGCGGCTCGGGCGCGTTCGTAACCCCGGAAGGCCCGTGATATCATCCCCGGCGGACGTTGACGGTCTTTTGAGAGGGCGGATCGCCAACAGTGATCGGGAGAACTTCGTCGTCGTGCTCTTGAACACCAAGAATGAGGTTCTCGAAGCACCGCTTATCTCCGTAGGCACGCTCTCTTCATCTCTGGTCCATCCCCGGGAGGTGTTCAAGCCGGCGATCCGGGCGAGCGCGGCGAGCGTCATCCTGGCGCACAACCACCCGAGCGGCAGGACGGAGCCCAGCCGCGAGGACAGAGAGGTGACCAAGAGTCTCGTGGACGCCTCCCGGATCATCGGGATAGAGGTGTTGGACCACGTGATACTGGGGCGCGAGTACTTTAGTATGAAGGAGCATGGGATGCTCTAGCGCCGGCTGGAGCAGCCGAGACCACTTTCGAATGATGGGGCGCGGTATGTTTGGAGGACTCTTCGGGCGAGACATCGCAATAGACCTGGGAACGGCGAACACGCTGGTGTTCGTCAAGGGGCAGGGGATCGTGCTCTCCGAGCCATCCGTGGTAGCGATAGACAACAAGACCGATAAGGTCGTCGCCGTAGGATCGGCGGCGAAGCGGATGCTCGGACGCACGCCCGGCAATATCGTGGCGATGCGTCCTCTCAAGGACGGCGTGATCGCCGACTTCGAGGTCACGGAGAAGATGCTCTCCTACTTCATCCGCAAGGTGCAGCAGCGCAGGTTTCTTCGCTCGCTGGTGGGCCCGCGCGTCGTGGTCTGCGTGCCCTCGGGCGTGACGGGCGTCGAGCTGCGGGCGGTCAAGGAGGCGACGGAGTCTGCGGGGGCGCGCCAGGCTTTCACGATCGAGGAGCCGGTGGCGGCGGCCATCGGAGCGGGACTGCCGGTCAACGAGGCGCAGGGCTCCATGATCGTGGACATAGGCGGCGGTACAAGCGAGGTCGCGGTGATCTCCTTAGGCGGCATCGTCACTAAGAGCTCGATCCGCATCGCTGGCGACGACATAGACGATGCGATCACGACCTACATCCAGAAGGAGTACAAGCTCGCCATCGGCACCCAGACCGCCGAGCAGCTCAAGATCGAGATCGGCAGCGCCTTCCGCCTCGAGGAGGAGGAGTCTGCGGAGATAAGGGGCCGCGACCTGGTGACGGGACTCCCCAAGACGGTCGTGATCACGAGCGAAGAGATCCGGGAGGCCATAAGCGTCCCCGTGGACGCGATCATCGCCGCGGTGCGGGATACCCTCGATCGCACGCCGCCGGAGCTCGCCTCCGACGTGATGGATCGCGGGATGGTCCTCGCGGGCGGCGGAGCGCTGCTGAGACACCTCGACGAGCGGCTGCGACGCGAGACGGGCATCCCGGTGCACGTCGCCGACGACCCCTTGATGTGCGTGGCGATAGGTAGCGGGCGCTCGCTGGAGGAGATAGACCTGTACCGCAGCGCCCTGGTCTCGAGCTAGGAGCGACGTGAGCCGCAGCAGTTCCAGCCCGGCCGGGGCTCTCGCCGCGCTCGTCATCCTGGGTATCGCGAGCTTGGCCCTCTTTACTGTCTACGTGAAGGAGGGGGACTGCTCTGGCGAGAGCGAGTGCGGGCCGCTGCACACGGTACAGCTCGGGGCCGCCGAGGTGCTGCGCCCTGTGCGCAGCATTGTGGGTATGGTGCTGAGTCCCTTCGATGCGGTGGAGGACCGGATCTCCGGCGCACTCTCTACCGAGGAGAAGAGACTCCGCGAGGAGCTGCGCGCAAAGGAGGAGTTGGCCGCTCAGGCCTCGCGCCTAGAGCGGGAGAACGCCCGGCTGCGCGAGCTGCTCAACGGCGAGCGCGCGGTCTACCGGTACGGGCCGCTGGCACGGGTAGTCGCTCCCGTAGGAGGCAACTTCGCAAACAGGGTAGTCATCAACGTGGGGACCGCCGACGGCATCGAGCCCAACATGCCCGTGGTCGTCGGCAAGAGCACACTCGTCGGGCGTACCACCAAGGTCAGTCGGAATACCGCCGAAGTCATGCTCGTAACCGACCAGAGTTTCACGGCGGGCGTGAGGATCATACCGCCGGCCGAGTTCGATCCCGAGTCGGGGGAGCTCTCTCCGGCCGTGACCTCAGAGGAGAGTTCGTATGGCGAAGGACTGTTGAAGACCAGTCTCGACGGATATCTCGGCGTGGAGTACGTGGCTCTGAGCGCCCGGGCCGAGAAGGGCGACTACGTGGTTACCAGCGGGCGGGCGGAGAACTTCGAGCTGCTCTATCCGCCCGGACTACTGGTCGGAACGGTCGAGCAGGCCAGCTCGCAGGACATCAAGCAGTTCAAGGACATCGTCGTGGATCCGGCGATGACGCCGGACGATCTCGAAGAGGTGCGGGTGATCGTCGATTGGTAGGCCGTCCGCACCGGCCGGGATAGGGCGCGATGGAACAGACCTCCGTAGTCCGCGCCGCCCTCGTCGTCGCCCTCGGCGCCCTGCTGGACGCCGTGATCGGGCCGTACCTCACCTTCGGGTGGGTCTCGCCGCACTTCACCCTGATCGCCATAGTCTTCGCCGTCTCGGCGATGGGGGAGCTTCACTCCGTGCTGCTGGGGTTCTTCGGGGGTATACTCCTCGACGCCCTTGGCGGCGGACTCTTCGGGGTTGGTGCCCTGGGTGGCCTACTCGCCGCGACGCTCTCGCTGCGGACGCGGGCCACGCGGCGCAAGAGCGCCGAGAGGCTGGTGCTCGCCCAGGTCGTCGCAATGACCGTTGCGGGATACGGCCTGATCCAGCTGGTCGCTACGAACCTGGCCCGGCTCGGGGCACCGCCGTTAGGCGAGTATCTCATGGTGGGACTGATCCCCGATGCGGTGCTCAACGGCGTGCTGGCCTACCTGCTGGGCGACTGGCTGCTGAGGATGACCAGGTCGAGGATGCGAAGTTGGGAGGCTAGGTGAGCCTTACGCGCACGAACGTCGCAATCTCCGCGAAGAGAGAACAGAGCCGCTGGCGGTCGCTGGACCCGGTGCTGCTGCTGGTCTCCGTGGCGCTCTCGATCTTCGGCATCGTAGCCGTCTACGTGGCGGGCACGGACGGGCGGGAGACGTACGCGGTGAACCAGTCGATAGGGTTCGTCGTGGGGCTGGTGGGAGCGGTGCCCCTTGCCCTCATAGACTACCGGGTGTGGCAACGGCATCTGCGCATAGTCTACCTGGCGGCGATCCTGATGCTACTCGCGGTTATCGGTACCGGTGTCGTCGTCGGCGGGGCCCAGCGCTGGATAGACATAGGGCCGGTGCAGGTGCAGCCCTCCGAGTTCGCCAAAGCTCTGATGGTTGTGGTGCTCGCCGGCTACTTCGCGGAGAGGCCGGTGGGGGAGGGTTCCGTTTTCCTGAAGGCGCTCGGTATACTGGCCGTCCCAGCGGCGCTGGTCTTCGTTCAGCCGGATCTGGGCACCGCGCTGGTCTTCGGCGCTGTCTTCTTCGTGATGGCCTACGTCGCCGGTGCCAGGCTGCTGCATCTGGCTACGCTGGCGGCCTTCGGGTTCGCCTCCTTCGCACTCGCCGTGAGGCTGAGAATCCTTGAGCCCTACCAGGTGGCGCGCCTGACCGCGTTCATGAATCCGGAGGAGGCGGGGGATGTCGGCTATCAGGTCGAGCAGTCCAAGATGGCGATAGGCTCGGGAGGGCTTACCGGCAAGGGCCTCGACGCTACCACGCTCGCCAACCTCGGCTTCCTGCCGGAGGACCACACCGACTTTATCTTCTCTAACCTGGCGGAGAGGATCGGCTTCGTGGGCAGCATGCTGCTTCTGGTGCTGTTTTTCTTGCTCGTGTGGCGCATCCTGCACATCGCGACCATCTCCCGGGACCGGTTCGGTGTTCTGATCTGTGTGGGCATCGCAACGATCTTTCTCTTCCACGTCTTTGTGAATATCGGCATGACCATGGGAATAATGCCGGTGACCGGCATCCCGCTGCCGTTTATAAGCTACGGGCGGAGTAGCCTGGTGGTGAGCGTGATGTCCCTCGGGCTGCTGCAGAGCATTGCTATGCGCTCGCGTGCCGATATCTCCAGGCACCCGAAGGTCTAGAGGGGTGCGCCGGTGGTCGAGAGATGGGATGCCGGTTATACTCTGTCTTTGTGGCGTGCCACATGAGCGCGCGTTTGCCGCAAGACCTTGAGAGACTCCGGGAGCGTATAATCGTGTTTGCAGTGGTGAAGAGCGGTGGAAAGCAGTACAGGGTCAGCGAGGGTGAGGAGATCGTGGTGGACCGCCTCAAGGGCGAGGTCGGCGAGACGGTCGATCTGCCGGTCGGATTTGTCGCGGAGGGCGAAGATTACGACTTCGGTGTCCGGACGGCGAAGGCTCAGATCCTCGAGCACTTGCGGGGTGAGAAGCTCTATGTCTACAAGTACAAGCCGAAGAAAGGCTACCGCAAGAAGACCGGTCACCGTCAGGAACTGACCCGCATAAGGATTACGGAGGTATAGGATGGCACACAAAAAGGGCGGCGGTTCGTCCAGAAACGGCCGCGATTCCGAGAGCAAGCGGCTGGGAGTAAAAGCCTTCGGCGGCCAGTATGTGACCGCCGGCAGCATCATCGTGCGCCAGCGGGGCTCGAAGGTTCATCCGGGCCGCAACGTCGGCAAGGGCGGCGACGACACGCTCTTCGCCAAGGTGGACGGCATGGTGGACTTCGGACGCAGCAGGGGCCGGCGCGTGGTGCGCGTCGTGGAGGCTCCCGTCTTCGAGGAGGCTACGGCCTGATCTCCTACCCCGGGGGCCGCTAGCCCCGTTGCAGTTCGTAGATGAAGCCCGCTTCGTCGCCCGCGGTGGTCGCGGTGGCGACGGCGCAGTCTCCTTCAACCGCGAGAAGTACAAACCCCGCGGCGGCCCGGACGGTGGCCGGGGCGGCGA
>JBFLXF010000096.1:0-6948 GCA_040757515.1 Actinomycetota bacterium | reverse complement strand
TCCCCGACGACGTCCATCCCGTCCATGAGCGGGCCCTCGATGACCTCGACCGGGCTCTCGTACCGCTGCCGCACCTCCTCGACGTCCTCCTCGACGAACTCGGCGATGCCCTTCACGAGCGCGTGCTCCAGGCGCTTCTCCACCGGCCACGAGCGCCACTCCTGCGTCTCGGTCTCGGCGCCGCTCTCGTGCCGGCCCCGGTACTCCTCGGCGAGCGCCAGGAGCCGCTCGGTGGCGTCGGGGCGCCGGTTGAGGACCACGTCCTCGACGGCCTCGCGCAGTTTCGGGTCTATCTCGTCGTAGACCGCGAGCTGGCCGGCGTTCACGATCCCCATCGTGAGGCCCGCCTCTATCGCGTGGTAGAGGAAGACGGCGTGGATCGCCTCGCGCACCGGCTCGTTGCCCCGGAACGAGAACGAGACGTTGGAGATGCCCCCCGAAGTCTTCGCGTGCGGGAGGGTCTGCGAGATCTCGCGCACCGCCTCGATAAAGTCCACGCCGTAGTTGTCGTGCTCGGCTATCCCGGTCGCTATGGCGAAGACGTTGGGGTCGAAGATGATGTCCTCGGGCGGGAAGTGGATCTTTTCGGTGAGTATCTTGTACGCCCTCTCGCAGATGGCGACCTTGCGCTCTCTGGTGTCGGCCTGGCCCTCCTCATCGAAGGCCATCACGATCACGGCGGCCCCGTACCGTTTGAGGAGGCGTGCCTGCCTCATGAACTCCTCCTCGCCTTCTTTCAGGCTTATGGAGTTCACGACCGGCTTGCCCTGCACGCGCTTGAGGCCCGCCTCGATGATGGACCACTTGGAGGAGTCGATCATGACCGGCACCCGCGAGATATCCGGCTCGCCGGCGACGAGGTTGAGGAAGCGCACCATCGCCTCCTCTCCGTCGAGCATCCCTTCGTCCATGTTCACGTCTATCATCTGAGCGCCGTTCTCGACCTGCTGGCGGGCGACCTCCAGCGCCGCTTCGTAGTCGCCCGAGAGGATCAGGTCCTTAAACCGCCGCGAGCCCGTGACGTTCGTCCGCTCCCCGACGTTGACGAAGAGCGAGTCGGGCCCGATGTTGCACGGCTCGAGCCCCGAGAGGCGCATCAGGCGCGGCACCTCGGGCACCTCGCGCGGCGGGCAGCCGGAGACCGCCTCCGCTATCGCCGCTATGTGCTCGGGCGTGGTGCCGCAGCAGCCTCCGACGATGTTCAGCCAGCCGTTCTTCGCCCACTCCCCGACCTCGGCGGCCATCATCTCGGGCGTCTCCTCGTACTCGCCGAACTCGTTCGGGAGCCCCGCGTTCGGGTAGGCGCTCACGTGCGCGTCCGCGATCCTGGAGAGCTCCTCGACGTACTGCCGCAGCTCTTTGGAGCCCAGGGCGCAGTTCAGGCCGACGCTGATGGGCTCGGCGTGCCGGACGGAGTTCCAGAACGCCTCGGTGGTCTGCCCCGAGAGCGTGCGCCCGCTGGCGTCGGTGATGGTGCCGGAGATCATGATCGGGACGTCCAGCCCCTCCTCTTCCAGGTACTCCTGTATCGCGAAGATCGCCGCCTTCGCGTTGAGGGTGTCGAAGATGGTCTCCACGAGCAGGAGGTCCACGCCGCCCTCCACGAGCCCGCGCGCCGCCTCTCCGTACGCCTCCTTGAGCTCATCGAACGTAATGTTGCGGTAGCCGGGATTGTTCACGTCGGGCGAGAGGGAGGCGGTGCGGTTCGTGGGGCCGATGGCCCCGGCCACGAAGCGCGGCTTCCCGGGCGTCCTCTTCGTGCGGGCGTCGGCCGCCTCGCGGGCGATGCGGGCCGCCGCGAGGTTCAGCTCGTAGGCGAGATCTTGCATCCCGTAGTCCCTCTGGGAGATGGAGGTGGAGTTGAAGGTGTTCGTCTCGATGATGTCCGCGCCGGCGTCGAGGACGGAATCATGTATCTCGCGGATGATGCCGGGACGGGTGAGGGAGAGGAGGTCGTTGTTGCCCTTGAGCTCGCCGGGATGATCTGCGAAGCGCTCGCCGCGGTAGTCCTCCTCCGATAGGCCGTAGGACTGGATCATGGTCCCCATCGCGCAGTCCAGGATGAGGATGCGCTGCTTGAGCAGGCGCCGGAACTCCGCGACCCGGGCCTTCCTGTCTTTGTAGGCGGTGCGCTCGAGTACCATAGACTCCCCGCTACCTCCCCCGGCCGTTCTCGACGACGGCTTCCATCACGTCCCCGGCGAGGTCCGGGCGGCTGGCCGGCGGCATGATGTATGCGCCGCCGACGAGGGGCCGCGCCTTGACGAGCAGATTCTGTGCCACCTCGACGCCGAACCTCGGGGCGTCTTCGGGGGAGAGCGCGGCCAGCTTCTCCCTTATGTGCTTGGGGATGTCTATGCCGGGGACCTCGTGGTGCAAGAACTCGGCCTGCCGGGCGCTGCGCAGCGGCATCAGGCCGAGCAGGAGGCATACCCGGTCGTCCCCGACCTTCTCCAGCGCCCTCTCCAGCGCCCCGATCTCGAAGACCGGCTGCGTCCAGAACGCGTGCGCCCCCGCCTCGACCTTGCGCCTGAGCTTCTCGACCTCCGCCTTAAGGTCCTCCGCGGTCGGGTTGAAGGCCGCCCCGATCAGGAACCCCGGCGGCTCGCCGATGGGGTTGCCCGCCAGGTCCTCGCCCCGGTTCATCTTCGAGAGAGCGTGCACGAGACCGACGGAGTCGGTGTCGAAGACGCTGGTGGCCTCGGGGTAGTCCCCGATCTGGGCCGGGTCCCCCGTTACCGCGAGGATGTTCTTCACGCCCAGGGCCGCAGCCCCGAGCAGGTCGGCCTGCAGCCCGATGAGGTTGCGGTCGCGACAGGAGAGGTGCGCGACGACCTCGACTCCGGCCTCCTCCTGCACGATCTTCGCCGCTGCGACCGGGTGCATCCTGAGCCGCGCCCGTGCCCCGTCGGAGATGTCTATGGCGTCGGCCCCGCGCCCCGCGAGGCTCCTCGCCGCCTCGACGACACCCCCTATGTCGTTGCCCCGCGGGAGGTCCACCTCGACCGTCACGGCGAAGCCGGTCCTTAGCCTCTGTGCGAACCGCGTTACCGGCTCGGCGGAGACCTCGACCCGCCGCCTCTCTCTGACCGCGACGGACCGGACGCTCCTCTTCCTGCCGTCCGGCTCGAAGTCCCTCAGCGCCTCGGCGAGCGCGCGGATGTGGGCCGGGGTGGTGCCGCAGCAGCCCCCGATGAGCCGGGCTCCGGCCTCGGCGAGCCTCACGCCGTAGGCGGCGAAGTGCTCCACGTCGCGGGAGAAGCGCACCGTCCCGCCGACGAGTTGCGGGAGGCCGGGGTTGGGGAAGGCGGCGACGGGCCCGGCCTCGGCGGCCATCTGCTCGACGATCTGCACCATCCGCTGCGGCCCGACGGTGCAGTTCGAGCCGGTTAGAGCTATGTTCCAGTCCGAGATCTCCGCCGCCACCCGCTCCGGCAGCCCCTCGGCCAGCGTTTCCCCGTCCTCGACGAAGGTCTTATACGCGAGCACCGGCGCTCCTAGCCCCCGTACCGTCTCGTAGGCGAGCCTCAGCTCGGCCAGGTCGGTGAAGGTCTCGAGCAGCAGCGCGTCGGCCCCGCCCTCGAGCAGCGCCTCGGCCTGCTCGAGAAAGACGGAGCGGGCTTCGTCGGCGCTCACCGGGCCTATGGGGGCGAGGGGGCGTCCGAGCGGCCCGATCGCCCCGAGGACGAGCGCCCGGTCGCCGGAGGACCCGGCGGCGTTCTCGGCGGCCCTGCGGGCGAGGCCGGCGCCGGTCTCGTTGACCTGCCGGACGCGGTCCTCGAGGTCGTGGATCTCCAGCTTGTAGCGGTTGGCGGCGAAGGTGTTCGTCTCTATGACGGTGGCCCCGGCCCTCAGGTACTCCTCGTGGATGCCGGCGACCATCTCGGGGTGGGAGAGGTTGGCGCGAGCGTAGGGGTGGCCGAAGCCGACGCCGCGCTCGCCTAGCAGGGTCCCCATCGCGCCGTCCCCGATCAGGACCCTCCCGGCGAGCAACTCTCTTATCTCTACGCCCAAAGAACTACCCCTCTCCTTCGTCCGTTCATGCTCGCGCGGAGGAGAGAGGTTGCGCCGTCGAGGTATTTCCCGGCTCATCTCTCGGAGTCTCCTCCGCGGGAGTTGGCACCTGTCGCGTCGCCAGGCTCTCGCCTCGCTCCGCCGGTTGCCGCGGCTTCGCAGGGCCCGTCCCTCCACCGCTCTCGATGAGCGCCGCATTTCTCTGCAGCTTACGGGGGCAGATTACAACACGCCTACGCCCGGAAAGCAACCGCGGCGGAGTCCCTGGCGCGGGCGAGCAGCTCGCCGGGGTTCGCCAGGGCGCACGCGGCGGCCACCCGGACCTTCCGGAGCCGGGATGTCCCCGCCCGCCGCGAGAAGACGTCGTAGCCCGACGCCTCGATCTCGTCCAGGATCGCCGCGTAGAGCCTCCTAGCCACGATCACCGGGTAGCGCCGGCCCCTCGGGATGAGGCACATCCCCTCGTCGGAGAACTCGTAGAGCTTCCTGGCGCGCGAGATCTCGAACCGCATAAGCGCCACGAACCTCTCGTCCACGACGCCCGTCGCCAGGTCCCTCTCCGTGTACTCGAACCGATCTAGATCTTCCAGTGGCAGGTATACCCGCCCGCGCCGCCAGTCCTCCCCGAGGTCGCGCAGGAAGTTGGAGAGCTGCATCGCCACCCCGAGCGCCTCGGCGTGCGGCCTCGCGCGCTCGTCCCAAGCCCCGACGACCCTACACATCATCAGGCCCACCACCGCCGCGCTCCCGTAGGTGTAGACCTCCAGATCCCCGTAGGTCGGGTAGCGGAAGACGCGGGTATCCATCTTCATGGAGAACATGAAGGCCTCGATGTCCTCCCGCGCTATGCCGCAGGCCCGCACCGTATCCGCGTAGGCCATCAGCACGGGGTTCGGCACCTCCGCACCGTCCACGGCGGCCAGCGTCTCCCTCTCGAATGCCTCGAGCCTCGCGAGCTGCTCCTCGAGCGGGAGGCCGTGCGGGTTGTCCACGATCTCGTCGGCGTAGCGCATGAAGGCGTAGAGCGCGTGCACCCGCGGCCTCACCTCACGCGGGAAGAGGCGGGTCGAGAAGTAGTAGGTCCTGCTGTGCGCCATCTGCACCCGCCGGCACAGCTCGTAGCTCTCGGCGAGCGAGAGCCCGCTCTCCAGCACCTGCCCGCCCGCGGGGTCGAGTCTCACGGCCGCGCCCCTACCTCCCGCCCGATGCGCTCGGCCACCAGCCGCGCACCGATGGTCACCAGCGGTACCCCCGTCCCCGGGCGCGTGCTCGCTCCCACGAAGTAAAGCCCTTCGACCGTCTTCGAGACCATCGGCGGGCGGAAATACCCGACCTGCAGGATCCCGTGCCCGATCCCGAACGCCGCGCCCTCTTCCAGGTTGTACTCCTCGCGCCAGTCCAGAGGCGTCCTCATCTCCTCGAAGCGGACCCACTCACTCCTTACCCCGCAGCGCCTCTCCAGCAGCCCGTAGACCTTCTCCCGGAACGCTCCCGCGTCGCGCTCCCAGTCCACGTTCGGCCCCAGGTGCGGCACCGGGACGAGCACGAAGAGGCTCTCCATCCCCTCCGGCGCCATGCCCGGCTCCGTCTTCGTCGGGACGACGGCGTAGAAGGAGGGATCATCGGGCAGCCGCCGGTCGCGGAAGATGGCTTCGAAGTTCTCCCTGAACCTCGACGAGAGGTAAAAGTTGTGGTGGAGCATCCCGTCGAGCTTGCGGTCTACGCCCAGATACAGCATGAACGCCGAGGCCGTGTAGTTCAGACTCTCCCTCTTTCGCAGCTTGAAGTCCTTGTCGGCCTCTCCCTTGAGCAGGTCGCGGTAGGCGTAGGGGAGGTCGGCGTTGGCGAGGACGGCGTCGGCCAGGATCTCTTCGCCGTTCACCTTCACGCCGCGCGCCTCGCCCTTGTGGGTCATGATCTCCTCGACCAAGCTGTCGAGGTGGATGGTTGCGCCGAGCTCCGTGGCCAGCTTCTCCATCGCCTCGATGAGTGAGTACATACCTCCCTGCGGGAACCAGAGGCCGTCCTCGGCCAGCTCGGTGTAGGGGAGCAGCGAGTAGACGGCGGGGGCGTCGAAGGGGGAGAGGCCCAGGTACATCGTCTGCAGGGAGAACGCCTGCCTGAGCTTCTCGGTGCGGAAGAAGCGGGAGACGCTCCTGTAGTAGTTGCCGAGGGCCCTGGTCTCCAGGAGGAGGCGCAGGTTGCGCACGCCGAAGAAGTCGCGGGCGCTCGCGAAGTCCCGCTCGACGAACTCGCTGCGGCCCGTGCGGTACTTGCGGCAGGCGTCCTCGAGGAAGCGGTAGAAGCGTGGGGTGACGCCCGGCTCGATCCGTTCGAGCTCCTTTATGAGCTCGGGGAGGGTGCGGTGTAGCCGCAGCGAGTCGCCGTCGCCGAAGTTTATGCGGTACTGGGCGTCGAGCGGTATCAGGCGCACGTAGTCGTCCAGGTCGCGCCCGGCGAAGCGGAACAGCTCGCGGTAGGTGTCCGTCATCAGGAGCAGGGAGGGGCCGGTGTCGAAGACGAAGCCGTCCCGCTCGAGGCGGCCCATCCTGCCGCCGGTCTGGCCGTTCTTCTCGAAGATCTCGACCTCGAAGCCCATCGCGGAGAGCCGGATCGCCGCCGCCAGGCCGCCCATGCCGGCGCCCACGATCACCACGCGCTTCTTCGACGCTTGTGCCAAGAGAGCCGTTCCTTCTCCGGGATCCGGGTATATTGGAAGTATACGCGAGCGGATGCTAACAGGATCTCTTGGGCCGTAGGAGTGAGGGGGCTTACACGAGGGCGAGGAAGACAGAGCTGGCGGCGGTGGTCGCGGACAGGGGGGCGGCGCGGGTTCGTTCGGGGCACCCCTGGATCTACCGCTCCGACGTCCTCGAGGCCGGTGGCGAGGCCGGCGACGTCGTGAGCGTCTTCGACCGGCGAGGAGGCTTCCTC
>JBFLXF010000095.1:0-6969 GCA_040757515.1 Actinomycetota bacterium | reverse complement strand
CGCGACGCTCGCGTACATCATCGAGACGCGGGAGCGCCGCCTGGCGCTGAAGGAGATAGCCCACCTCGGCATCCACCTCTGCTCGGCGGTTCACTATCTCCACCGTCACGGCATACTACACCTGGATCTCAAGCCCTCCAACGTCGTCTCCGAGCGCGGGCTCGCCAGGATCCTGGACCTCAGCATCGCCCATCCACCGGGCAAAACCAGAAAAGGAGCCGGCACCGCCAACTACATGGCGCCCGAGCAGGCCCGCGGCGACCTGGTAGGCCCGCCGACCGACGTCTGGGGGATAGGGGCCGTACTCTTTGAGGCCGCGACCGGCGAGCTGCCCTTCGACGGATTTGACGAAGAGGACCGCTACGAGCAGCTGGAGCGCCGCGCGGAGCGCGTGCGCCAGTTCCGGCGCGTCCCCAAGGAGTTCGACGCCCTGGTCGCACACTGCCTCGACCCCGACCCCGCCCGGCGTCCCACGGTGGCAGGTCTCATGAAGACCCTGGCGGGATTCGTACAGGATTAGAACACCCTCACGCTCCTCTCATGGCCGTCTAACCCTCGCGCGGAATAATCTATCCCGTCACCAGAGAGAGAAGAGGGGAGAAACAGCATGACCGGCTGCAAGACCAGATACCTGGCATGGATCGTCGCCCTGCTGACGGTCCTCGGCCTCACGCTCGCGGCATGCGGCCAGGCAGACGACGGCGCACCCGACGACGGCCAGGAAGATAACCCACCCGCCCGAAACGCGAACCAGAACGGCGATGACCGGGACGATGGGAACGCTGCCGATAACGACGACATTGACAGAGACGACAACGATGACGGACGCGACGACGCCGACGACGCTGCAGACGACAGAGACGACCGGGACGACGACCGTGCGGACGACGATAACGACCCGGATGGCGACGATCAGGACGGCTAGGGCACTTCGTCGTGGTCTACGGGAGCTCCGCTGCGAGGCAGAAGACACCAACCGCCGCTACGCCTTCCGCGACGGAAGGTGCGTCGACCTTATTTCATGGCGCCTCTGCGCGGGTAGCCCCGGCTATCCCTCCAGCGTGGCGCTCAACCGGATGTCCACGTTGCCGCGTAGGGCATTGGAGACGGGACATAGCTGCTCGGCCTGCTCGGCGGCCTGCCGGAAGTCCTCCTCATCGAAGCCCGGGACGCGACCGCGCACGTCCAGGACGGAGGTCGTTACCTTGAGGTTGTCCACGTCGAACGTGACCGCGGCGTTCACCCGGAGCTCCTCAGGCTCGTTGCCCCCTTGCTCCAGCGTGGCAGAGAGCGCCATCGCATAGCAGGAGGCGTGCGCGGCGGCGATCAACTCCTCGGGGCTGGTCTTGCCGTCCGGCCTCTCCGTGCGCGCGGCCCAGGTGACCGGAAGGCTCTCCACTGCTTTGCTGCTCGCCAGGTCGAGGTCTCCGGTCCCCTGCGCCAGGTTACCCTTCCACACCACGTTCGCCCGTCGTTCGGCGGTAGCCATGATGCCCCTCCTTATCTCTACGTTCGCCGGTATACAGCGAGAAAGATACCCGCTGGAATCGCTCTCTAACCTTCGGCTGCCTCCTCGACCTTGCTGCGGTAGCCGCCGTCGCCTGCGCTCTCCACCCGGATGTTCCTCGTCTCCGTGATCGCACCGTTGAACAGAAACGCCGTCTGCCTGAGCGACGCCTCCAGGTCGAACGGGTGCAGGGCAGAGGTGGCATCTTTGGGGATGATCACACCGTACCACCGCAGGGCCGCGCTCGCGGCCGTGTAGTGGACGCAGATGCTGGCGACGGTACCGCAGATTATGAGGGTGTCCGTGTCCCAGACCTTGAGGAAGTGGTCGAGGTGGGTGCCGTAGAAGGCGTCGTAGCGGACCTTCCGGATCACGAGTTCGTCCTCGCGAGGCGAAAGTTCGTCTACTATCTGCCAGCCCCAGGTGCCCTCGCGGCAGTGCTCCGGCCAGATGCGCCACTCCGGGTCCCCCTCAGTGTGGGTGTCCTGAGTGAAGACGACCTTCATCCCGCTCCCGCGCGCGAGCTCCAGCAGTCGTCTTATGGCGGGGATGGTGCCCTCGGCGTCCGGGACGACGAGCGTGCCGCCCTCCTTGACGAAGTCGTTCTGCATGTCCACAACGATGAGCGCCGCGCGTGAGGGGTCTACCCGGACCTCGCCCAGCACCTCGTAGTCGGGAACCTCCACCGTGCGTGCCATGCGCGCCTCCTTCCGTTGCCCCTTTTCTCGGCCAGAGTTTACCGCTCCGCGAGCCCGGTAGAATGCCTCCATGAGCGAAGGAACGGGACCCAGGCGTCTAACGGACGACCCATCGGCGCGCGAGGAGCTGCGCGAGAGGATCGACCGCTACCTCGACCTCCCGCTGGCCCTGGCCTCGCTGGTAGTCGTACTGCTCATCGTCATCCAGCTGACCGGCGAGGTCAGCCCGGAGTGGGACGGCAGGATAGAGACCCTTAGCTGGGGGCTGTGGGGGCTCTTCTTCGTCGAGTTCGTTGTCAAGTTCGCACTCGCGCCCGTCAAGCGCCGCTACCTGCGCGAGAACTGGCTGGACGTGCTCGTTGTGCTTCTGCCCTTCCTGCGTTTCCTACGGGTGCTGCGGATACTGAGAGCGACGAGGGTGCTTGCGGCCTTCCGGCTGCTGGTCTTCGGTGGCCGGGGGACGGGCTCCACCCTGGTGCTTCTCAAGCGCCGCAAGCTCGGTCAGCTCGCCATAGTGAGCGCGATGGTCATCATGATCGGGGCGGCGCTCGGGTTCCTGATCGAGGCGGACGCCCCGCGCAGCACGATCCGGGACTTCGGAGACGCTCTCTGGTGGTCGGCGGCGCTGGTCACCACGGTGGGCAGCGAACTCTACCCCGTCACGGCCGCCGGTCGCGCCCTGGGCTTTGTGCTGATGCTCTATGCCGTGGGCGTCTTCTCGTACTTCATAGGCGCGATAGCCTCCGTGCTCGTGGATCTCGACGCCAGAAGAAAGCCCCAACCGAAAGGCGGCGCAAACCTTAGCGGGAGCGAGCTCGCGGCGCTGCACTCCATCCTCAAGCGAGCAGAGGAGGGGAGCCGGGACGCGGAGTGACCCGCGACTACCCGCACCTAACGACCGCGCCGTCTCCCGGCCCGTCCCTTAGCCGCCTCGTTCTGCGCCGCGATCCTCCCGGCATCCGACTCGATGGCCGCAGCGGAGCTCCGCACGCCCAGCGGCTCCCGCATGCCCGCCTGCTGCAGGCCGGGGTTGCCGGCCTCAGTCACAAACGAGGCCCGCGTGTAGACCGGCGCGCCCGGCTGCCTGACATAGGGCAGGACTCGGTAGTCCGCACGCCACTCCTCCGGCGTGAGGACGCATCGCACGTAGCCGCGCTGGCCGTTAAAGAACTTGATGTGCGGGTTCTCTGCCACGATCGCCTCCTGCCCCGGGCTCGTATCGGCGCCATCGCCACCGGAGGTTACCGAGGTCCCGACGAACTCGACGCCTAAAGTCCTCGAGTCGGGGTCCGAAAAGTCCGCCTTGACGTCGCAGGCCCAGTTATTGTGCACATCGCCGGTGAGGATGACAGGGTTTTGCACCCCGCTGGCCCCGATGAAGTCCAGGATGCGGCTGCGGGATTCCGGGTAACCGTCCCAGGCGTCCATGGAGTAGAGTTCGCCCGGCTCCGTGTCGAAGTCGCGTTGAGAGAAGAAGACCTGCTGGGCGAGCAATTCCATGTGGCCCGTGAGGCGGCGAGGCCGGAGAGGAGCCACTGCGCTTGCCTCTCGCCGGTTAGGGTGCGCGACGGATCCTGCTGCTCGGGGTTCGGGCGGTCACGCCCGTCGCCGGCGGCCCGATCGTCACGATACTGTCGGGTGTCCAGGACGTTGAACTCGGCGAGGACACCGTAGGTTATGCGCCTGAAAAGCTGCATGTCCGGGCCACACGGCACGGAGGTGCGGTGCAGGGGTATGTGCTCGTAGTAAGCCTGATAGGCAGCGGCGCGGCGGAGCAAGAACTCCTCCGGCGTCGGTGTCTGACTGGAAGCCTCCGGGATCTCGTCGGCGTAGTTGTTCTCCACCTCGTGGTCGTCCCAGGTGACGAGCCAAGGGTACGAGGCGTGAGCCGCCCGCAGATCCTCGTCGGTCCTGTACTGGGCGTGCCGGTTGCCGCCTGCGCTCACGAACGCCCCTCCCCATGAACGACTTCAACACCGGAGAGAACGTTAGCAACGCAGCGAGCGCGTCGGGTTTCAGGCGGGTAAGTTCTGGTTTAAGAGTGGGTTAAGCAGCTCGAGAGGACGGTTCGAACCTTGTATAAGGGATGCAGCACGAAGAAGGGATGAACGGCGAGCTCTAGGCGGAGCGGGACGAGCTGCCGCCGAGATAGAGGTCTATGACCTTCGGGTCGTTGAGCAGCTCGCGGCCGGGTCCCGTAAAGCGGTTCTGGCCCATCTCCAGCACGTAGCCCCGATCGCTCATCGCCAGCGCCCGGCGGGCGTTCTGCTCGACCATCAGGATAGCCACGCCCTTGGAGTTAATGAGCTGGATGCGCTCGAAGATCACGTCCACATTCGCCGGGGAGAGTCCGGCCGAAGGTTCGTCCAGCAGGAGCAGCGAGGGCTGGAGCATCAGGGCGCGGGCCAGGGCGACGAGCTGACGCTGGCCTCCGGAGAGGGTTCCGGCCCGCTGGCGGCGGCGTTCGGCCAGGATGGGGAACCAATCGAAGAGTTCCTCGTAGCGGGCCTTTACCGCCTTGGGATTCAGGTAGGCTCCCATCTCCAGGTTCTCCTCGACAGTCAGGCTCGGGAAGACGTTGTCCGTCTGAGGGACGTAGCCGATACCCGCCTCGACCAGCCTGTACGTGGGCGCGCCCGTCACGTCCTCTCCCTCGAAGACCACGGAGCCCCGCCGCACCGGGACCAGCCCGAAGATGCCTTTGATCAGGGTTGACTTCCCCGCGCCGTTGGGCCCGATCACGCAGACCATCTCCCCCCGGCCCACATCCAGGTTGCAGCCCCGCACGATGTGCGCCTCCGGGGTGTACCCGATGTACAGCTCCCGGGCCTCGAGAAGCGTCTCAGCCACCGTGTCTCTCCTCGAAGACCTCGTCTATGGCCTCCTCTACCGCGCCGCCGCCCGCGCCCAGGTATGCGTCTATGACCTGCCGGTTCTGCCGGACCTCCTCGGGGCTGCCCTCGGTGATGACCCGGCCGTTAGCCATGACGATGACACGCTCGGAGACGCGCATCACCACGTCCATGTCGTGCTCGACGAGGACGAACGTCATGCCCTCGTCCCGCAGCCGGCCGACATGCTCCATCAGACGGGCGCCCAGGGTGGGGTTCACCCCGGCCATCGGCTCGTCCAGCAGGATCATGCGCGGCTCCATCATCAGCGCCCGGGCCAGCTCAAGCAGCTTGCGCTGGCCGCCGGAGAGGGTGGCGGCGTAGTCGTCCCTCTTGTCGGCGAGGTCGAAGAGTTCCAGAAGCTCCATCGCCTTCTCGCGGTTGGCCTTCTCCTGCTTGCGGATCGCCCACGGCAAGACCCAAGCGGCGAACAACTTCTCCCCGGTCTGGCTCGGGGCAGCCAGCATCATGTTGTCCAGCACCGTCATCTTGGCCAGCGCCTTGGTGAGTTGGAAGGTGCGCACCAGCCCGCGGCGGGCGATGGCGTGAGGCCGCTTTCCGGCAATGGACTCGCCGTCGAAGACGATGCTCCCGGAGTCGGGCCGGTAGAAGCCGGTAACCACATTGAACAGAGTCGTCTTCCCCGCCCCGTTGGGGCCGATGAGCGCGGTTATCCTGCCGGGCTCTACCGCGAGCGTGGCGCCGTCCACCGCCGCGACGCCGCCAAAGCTCTTGCGAACGTCCTCGACCACGAGTATGGGCCGGCCGCCGTCTGTAGGCTCGTTAGCGATCCAGTACCATCTCCTCTCTGTTGCCCAGGATCCCCTGAGGCCGGAAGATCATGATCGCCATGATAAGCGCCCCGATGCCGATCTGCCGCAGATAGGCCGCCTCTGCCCCGGAGAGGAACTCGCGAGGGATGTACAGCGTGCCGTTGAAGATGGCCCAAAAGATTATGGATCCGACCACCGGCCCCCAGTGGCTGGCCGAGCCACCGAGCATCATGATGGTCCACGCCTGAAAGGTTATGATCGGCAGGTACGTATCCGGGGCGAGGCTGCCGATGCTCATGGCGAAGTACACTCCGGCGAGTCCCCCAATGGCCGCCCCGAGGGCGAAGGACTGCAACTTGTAGGCCGTCACGTTCTTTCCCAGGGCCCGCACGGCGTCTTCGTCCTCCCGGATCCCCTTGAGCACCCGCCCCCACGGGCTCTTTATGAGCACCCACAGGAGGAGCCCGACGATAGCCACCGTCGTCCAGACGACCAGCATCAGATACTGGTCGGGGGAGAGAAACCCGAGGCCGATGTCGTCCCGGAAGAAGTAGAACTCGTTAGAGAACCCCCGGATACCTCGCGGACCCCGGGTGTAGTCGGTCACACCGGGAGCCGACTTGAGGATGAGGCGGAAGATCTCGCCGATGGTTATGGTGACTATCGCGAGGTAGTCGGCCCGGAGCCGGATGGCCGGTAACGCCACGATCACGCCCAGCAGCGTGGAGGCCACCATCGCCGCCAGGAAGCTCGGCAGCAGCGGCACGTCGAACTGGGTCTTCAGGATGCCCATGGTGTAGGCGCCCACGGCGAAGAACGCCACATGGCCGAAGTTGAGAAGGCCCGTGAAGCCCCAGTGAAGATTCAAGCCTTGCGCCAGCAGCGCGAAGATGCCCGCGATGAGCAGCATGCTCTCGAGGTACCCGATCACAACGCCTGCTTCTTTCCCATGATCCCCTGCGGCCGTACCAGCAGCACCACTATGAGCACCAGGAACGCCACCGAGGTCTTGAGGTCTGAAGGTACGCCTATCGCCGAGTGAGTCGCCAGCTCCTGGGTGATCCCGATGAGCAGGCTTCCGATCATGGCGCCGTAGGCCG
>JBFLXF010000094.1:0-6979 GCA_040757515.1 Actinomycetota bacterium | reverse complement strand
GCGAAGGACAGTTCTACATCGGCGCGATCACGGCCGCCGGGCTCGGCGTGGCTCTAGGCTTCCTCGGCCTGCCGGGGGCCGCCGTCGTGCTCTTCGCTGCGGTCCTCGGGGGTTTTCTCTGGGGCGCGATACCCGGGTTCTTGAAGGCTCGCTTCGGTGCGCACGAGGTCATAACCACGATCATGCTCAACTTCATCGCTATAAACCTCGCCACGTACCTGGCCCTGAACCCGCTGCGCACGGAGGGGCTCGTCCCCGGCACCGATCTGATAGACCAGGCCGCCCGCATACCCCCGATCGGGCTGGGGCTCGGGCGGGCGAACTACGGCTTCTTTATCGGGCTTCTGGCTGCGCTGGTAGTGTACCTGCTGCTATGGCGCACGAGGCTCGGGTTCGAGATCCGGGCCGTGGGCCTCTCGCCGGGGGCGGCAAACTACGCCGGGATGAACATCGCGCGCAACACGGTCCTGGCCCTGGCCATCGGCGGGGCGCTCGCGGGCCTTGGGGGGGCTGTGGAGGTGCTCGGGGTCTACGGCAAGATGTCCATACCCTTCGTCAGCGGACTGGGTTTCACCGGTATCGGGGTGGCCCTGCTGGGCCGCAACCACCCGGCTGGCGCGGTGCTGGGCGCCTTGCTGTTCGGCGGCCTGCTCTCGGGCGCCCAGGAGATGCAGTTCGACACCAACGTACCGCTCGACCTGGCCGACGTGCTCCTCGCCATCATTCTGCTGCTCGTCACCGCGACGAAGCTCGTGGAGCTCATCGTCGGCAAGCGGGCCCGCGCTCTGGCGGCGGGAACCCGTCTGGAGAGGGGGTTGGGCTCGTAGTGGAAGACTTCTTCGCCTTTCTCGGACCGCTGCTTGCCTCCACGATCCGCAACGCCACGCCGCTCGTCTTCGCGGCTTTGGGCGGGCTGTTCTCCGAGCGGAGCGGGGTCGTCAACATCGCCCTGGAGGGGCTGATGCTGATCTCCGCCTTCGCCGGGGTAGTGGGCGCGTGGGCGAGCGGCAGCGCCTTTGTCGGACTGCTCGCGGCGATGGGCGCGGGCCTCTTCTTCGCGCTCATCCACGCGCTGATGACCATAACCTTCGAGGCCGACCAGATTATCTCCGGTACCGCCATAAACCTTTTGGCCCTCGGGGGAACGGGCTTCCTGATGGTCGTGATCTTTGGTTCGGGGGGCACCTCGCCGCGGGTGGAGGGCTTCAAGGAGGTGCCGATCCCGCTGCTCTCGCAGATCCCGGTCATCGGCCAATCGCTCTTCAACCAGAGCCTGCTCGTCTACCTGATGTACCTCCTGGTCCCCGTTACCTGGTTCGTCGTCTTCCGCACGCCCTTTGGGCTCCGCTTGCGGGCGACCGGCGAGGTTCCGGAGGCGGTGGACACCGCAGGAGTGAGCGTCGCCCGGATGCGCTACTACGGCGTGGCGCTCTCCGGCGTCCTCGCCTCCTTCGGCGGTGTTTACCTCTCGATGGGCATCCTCTCCGCCTTTACGGAGGGGATGACCAGCGGACGGGGTTTTATCGCGTTGGCGGCCCTGATCTTCGGCCGCTGGAACCCCATAGGTGCCTTCGGGGCCGCCCTGCTCTTCGGGCTGGGTCTCGCCATCACCTTCCGCGTCTCCGGCGAGACTATCCCCCGGGAGTTCATTCAGATGCTTCCTTATGTCCTGACCATCGTCGCGCTCGCGGGCTTCGGGGGACGCGCCGTCGCCCCCGCCGCTATCGGCAAGCCGTACAGGAAGGAGTAGCCGGGGAGACTCTTATCCTCCATCCGTCCCGGACCATTCCTCGACGAGGGTGAGCAGGGCCGAGTGATCCCACTCTCCCCGCTCTTTTGCCACGAGTGCTCCGAACATCTGGTCCACTATGGCCGTTACCGGCAGAGCCACGCCGAGCTCTCTAGCCTCCTCCAGCGCTATCCGGAGGTCCTTGCGATGGTAGGCAACCTTGCCGCCCGGCTCGAAGGTGTGGGAGAGGAACTTCTGGCGCTTGACCTCCATGACCTTGTTGGCGGCCAGCCCGCCGCCGAGGACGTCCAGGATCTTCTCTGGAGCAACCCCACCCTTCGAGCCGAGCACCAGCGCCTCAGAGACAGCCTCTATGGTGAGCGCCACAACGATCTGGTTTGCTGCCTTGGTTACCTGCCCCGCCCCACTCGGCCCCACATATGTTACGGTCTTGCCCATGACCTCAAAGAGCGGCCTGGCCCGCTCAAAGTCCTCTCTGTCTCCTCCCACCATGATCGAGAGCGTCCCCTCTATCGCCCCAACGTCCCCTCCCGAAACCGGCGCGTCCAGCATCGAGGCGCCCCTCTGGCTCACCTTCGCGGCGAGCTCTCGGGTCACCACCGGAGAGATGGTGCTCATGTCCACCAGCAGGGCACCCTCTCTTATGCCTTCGAGCAGCCCGCCCTCCCCGGCAACGACACTCTGCACCTCGGGGGAGTCGGGGAGCATGGTGATGATGAGGTCGCTGGCTTCGGCGAGCTCTCCGAGGCTGTGCGCAAGCCGCGCCCCGCTCTCCTTTGCGAGTCTTTCGGCCTTCTGCCTGGTGCGGTTGTAGAGCAGGAGCTCATAGCCGGCCTCGATGAGGTTTTTGGCCATCGGGCGGCCCATGATCCCAAGCCCTATAAACCCTACTCTCTCTGCCATAGCTCCCTCCTCTAGAGGTTGAGGTCCTCGACTCTCACGTCGCCGCCACGCAGCTCCTTCGGTATCCACGCCAGACTCTCCCCGGTCGTCGGGGTCGTGGGGTTGTACTCCAGTCCCACATAACCGCCGTAGCCCAGCTTCTCCAGTTCCCCGAACACGTAGGGGTAATGGATCTCCCCGGTCCCCGGTTCCCCACGTCCCGGCGAGTCCGCTACCTGCACGTGCCCGATCCTGCCGATGTGCTCCCTGAGCGTGGCCACCAGGTTCCCCTCCATGCGCTGCATGTGATACACGTCGTACTGAAGTTTCACGTTCTCCCTGCCGACGCTCTCGACAAACTTCGCCGCATCCCCAGTCGTATACAGGAGGTACGGCCCGTTCTCGAAGGTGTTGACCGCCTCGATCATGACCTCCGCATTCTGCTCCGCCGCCCTCTCAGCAGCCCAAGCCACGCTCTCACGCGCCAGCTCGAGCTGATCTTCCAGGTCCATGACCTCTAGCCTGTGCCCCACCAGCGCATTCAACCTCCGGCACCCAAGCCTGCGCGCGAGCTCCAGCGCCACCGGCACGTTCTCCCGGAACCGCCCCACGCGGTCCGGGTCGCTCAAGAGGCCCCGATCCCCACCAGGCATGTCTCCCGCGTCGAAGTTAAAGAGCGCCACCTCCAGTCCGGCATCGCGTACCGCCGCCTCTACCTCCCCAAGATCCTCGTCTGCAGGCCACCAGAACTCCACAGCCGAGAACCCCGCCTCCGCAGCCCGCCCAAATCGCTCCAGAAACGGCGCCTCCCTGAACAGAATCGAGACGTTCGCACAGAACCTCACCCTGCCTCCTCTCCAATCTATCACTATATAGAACTTTTTTTTCGTTTATCGGAAGCATTCTATAGGGGTGTGTTGTCCGCCGTCAAGGGTGAAGTCCTCTCCCGGCCGCGTGGGCGGACGCGGCCTGCGGAGACATTTCGTAGTTTTCTTTCGGGGTCTGGGTTGTATGCTTCCAAGGCGAGGGATGATTGGAGGACGAGGAGGATGAGGTGCTTCTAGAGGGAAAGAGCGCCGTGATCTATGGCGGGGGAGGAGCGATAGGGGGTACGATAGCCAGGGCCTTTGCCCGGGAGGGCGCGAGAGTCTTTCTCGCCGGGCGCACGCGGGAGACGCTGGAGGTGGTCGCCGGGGACATCCGGTCCTTCGGAGGGGTGGCCGACATAGCAACGGTCGATGCGCTGGACGAGCGGGCCGTCGACGAGCATGCGAACCGCGTGGCGGCAGAGGCCGGGGGCATAGACATCTCCTTCGACCTGATCACGCACCCCTCCGTGCACGGGACCCCGATGGTGGAGATGGCGGTCGAGGACTACATGTTCTCCGTGGCGACCGCCGTCAGGACAAACTTCCTGACGGCAAAGGCGGCGGCGCGGCACATGATCCGTCAGGGCTCCGGAGTGCTCCTCTTTTTCGGCGGCTCCGGGGAGCCCATACGCGATTACTACATAGGTGGTACTCAGGTTGCCTTCGACGCCGTGGAGTCTATGCGCCGGCAGCTCGGGGTGGAACTCGGTCCGCACGGCGTACGCACGGTTACCCTAAAGACCGGCGGGATACCGGAGACCATCCCCGAGGGCGTCGAGGGACGCGAGGAGATCATCGAGAAGCACATCGTCGGGCCGACAACGCTGGGTCGCGCCGCGACCCTTGAAGACGTGGGCAACGTGGCCGCCTTCGTCGCCTCCGACCGTGCCCGGACCATGACCGCCGCCACCGTCAACATAAGCTGCGGCGCCCTGATCGACTAGGGATGCCGCCGGCAGCGCCGGTCGCACGGGCGAGGCAAGCCCTGTCCGGGGCGTGGAGCAAGCCCCTGTTTCGCCTCAGGCCGGGTTGCCGAGGCTTCCGGAGAACTCGCTTGCGATGCGCTTTATCTCGGGGATGATCTCCTGCAGCCTCGCCTCGTCTAGCCTCCCGGCGGGGCCGGAGATGCTGATCGCCGCCACGACCTTGCCCTCGGCGCCGAAGATGGGGGCCGCGACGCAGCGCACGCCCTCCTCCAGCTCCTCGGAATCCGTGGCGTAGCCTTGCTCGCGGATACGCTCCAACTCCTCCCTGAGACGCCTCCTGTCGGTGATAGTGTGGGGCGTGTAGCTTCGCAGACCATCCTGGCCCAGGATCGCATCCACCGCCGCCGCCGGCTCATAGGCCAGCAGCACCTTTCCCGTGCCGCTCGCGTACGGAGGCACGCGGTTGCCCGGCTCGGTGAACATCCGCACCATCCGCGCAGCCGGCACCTGTTCCAGGTAGACTACGGAGTTCCTGTCCAGGACTGCCAGGTTCGCCGACTCCCGGCTGACCTCCATCAGCTCCCTCAGGAACGGACGGGCCAGCGGCCCGAGCCGATCCCGCGCCGCAGAGGCCAGCGTTATCGCTCGCGGTCCCAGTGTGTACTTACGGGACTCGGGCACCTGACGCGCGTAACCCCGGGCCGTCAGGGTCGCCAGCAGCCGGTGGGTCGTCCCGTTCGCCAGCCCCACCACAGGTCCGATCTCCGTGACCCCCATCTCCCGCTCGGACTTGCTCAGCACCTCCAGGATATCCAGCGCCCGCTCCAGCGACTGGACGCCAGTCCCATGCACACCGTTGTTAGAAGACGCCCCTGCCAAGATCACGCTCTCTCTCTAAACCGCCAGAAATACTCTTTTCATCTGCCGAAATCTCACCGAGAGTATACGCCAATTCGCGGGCTCTGCACCCGGAGGCATCACGCAGATTCCCGCGTGATGCCTCCGGTACGGGTTCGTCTAGATCTCCAGGTGCGGCGCGAGAAGCCTCTCCAGGGGCTCGCCGGACTCCCTGCAGGCGGCGAGGGCGACCATGAGCAGGATACGGGCCTTCTGGCCGCTCAGGTTGCCGCCGAAGATAGCGCCGGCCCTCTTCAGGTCGTGGCCGCCCCCGTCTCCGTAGACCGGCGCGACGCTGCCTGAGGGGACGCGTGAGACGACGACCACCGGAATGCCCGCGCTGACCGACCTCTCTACCTCAGCCAGAGCCTCGCGATTGGCGTTACCGAGGCCGAACGCCTCCAGGACGATGCCTCTGGCGCCCGCCTCGCGCGCGGCTCGCAGGAGGCTCCCATCCATCCCGGCGGCCATCTTCACGAGCACGACGCTCTGCTCTACGGAGTCGGTTCGGGTGAGGTTATCCGGGCGGGGACGATAGCGGAAAAACCTGATTGCCTCGCCCTCCACCTCGCCGAGCCTGCCGCGCTCCAGGGAAGAGAACGCGGCCAGGGCGGTCGTGTGGACCTTCGTGGCGTCCCGGGCGGCGTCTATGCGGCCTGCCATCGCCACAACCACTCCGGCGCCGCGCGCGGCGGGGCTGACCGCGATCCGTACGGCGTCGAGCAGGTTGCGCGGACCGTCGGCGTCCCGGTCGGTCGCGTCCCGTTGGGCGCCGGTGAAGACCACCGGCCTCTCGCCGCCGTAGAGGAGATCCACCAGGTAGGCGCTCTCCTCCATCGTATCGGTCCCGTGGGTCACGACGAAGCCGCTCAGGTCCCCGTCTTCCCGGGCCAGGGCGCGGATCCTGCGGGCTATCTCCAGCATCTTCTGTGGGGTCATGAGGCTGCTGTCGATCCTGAAGAGCTCCTCGACCCGCGCGTCGGCTATCTCAGCCGCCTCGGGCACGGTCGCCAGAAGCTCCTCGGCGGTGGCCGCCACGACCACCTCTCCCGAGGGAAGCGGCCGGGCGGCTATCGTGCCGCCGGTCGTTATGATCGCTACCTTCGGCTTACTGAAGGCGTACCTCCTCCCGTAGAGTGGTTGCCTGCCATCAGGGGACTATCGTGGTGCCGGCCTCGCCACGCAGGGCGCGGGGGATGCTCTGAGGATTCGTGATGATGGCACGCTCGCCACCGCGCTCCAGAAAGCGGATGGCGGCGGCGATCTTCGGCCCCATGCTGCCCTTCGCGAAGTGTCCTTCCTCCTGGTACCGTCTCGCCTCCTCCAGCGTCATCTTCTCGAGCCATCTCTGCTCCGGCCTGCCGAAGTTCAGCGCCACCTTCTCGACCGCGGTCGAGATCAGGAGGAGGTTAGCACCGATCATGCCGGCGAGCAGGGCCGAGGAGTGATCCTTGTCTATGACTGCGGCCACGCCCCGCAGGTGGCCTCGCTCGTCCTCGACCACGGGGATGCCCCCGCCACCGGCGCCTATGACGACGAAGCCCTCCCGGATGAGGGTCTCTATCACATCGGCCTCGACGATGCGCACCGGGGCGGGCGAGGGGACCACCCGCCGCCAGCCGCGGCCCGCATCCATAACGACCGTCCAACCCTCG
>JBFLXF010000093.1:0-7107 GCA_040757515.1 Actinomycetota bacterium | reverse complement strand
CTCTTTCATGCACGTGGACGACTGCGTGGAGGGGATCTACCGGATCATGCGCTCCGACTACCCGCACCCACTCAACCTGGGCACCGACGAACTGGTGACCATCAACGAACTCGTGGACCTGGTGGCCGAGGTCGCGGGCAAGGACATAATCAAGCGGCACGATCTCTCCAAGCCCCAAGGGGTGAGGGGGCGCAACAGCGATAACAACCGGCTCCGCCAGGTGCTGGGTTGGGAGCCCCAGATCTCCTTGAGAGAGGGGCTTGCGCCAACCTACCGCTGGATAGAGTCGGAGCTCAACAACGCCGGGCGCATCCCCCAGCCCGTCGAGAGCACGGTCTGAGCCAGGAACGTTCAACCGTAGTTTCCCGGGGCCTGAGGAAGACTCTATCCTCAGACCCCGGCTGAATCTCTAATCTCGATGACACATTACTCATGCCCTCGCGGCGAGAGAGTGCTGCCGATAAACCTTTGACGCCGGTGGTGTAAGGGAACGCAGGCAACCCTCTATCCCGGTCACCTACTTCAGATGAGGTTCGCGAGGCGCAACACTCCGGCGCCGTGCAGGCGGATATTAGGTCCCCGGCATCGCGATAGCATATGTCCGAGCGTCACGCAGGTCGACCGGCCGAATCTAACATAACCTCATACTAATATATCAATAACACATCAAAAGCGTCGCCGGGTCGCCGACAGTTTTTGCGAGATTCTTTGGCGTCTTTTGCTTCTCCGCTCAAAGATCTGTTGAAGCAACACCTATGCAGCTAAAGGTCTGAAGCGTTCTGTTCGAAAAACAAAGCATGCGGTTCACTCTCGGCACAAGGTTTGCCTTTGCGGTGGGAGATAGCAGGGAGGACTGGCGAGGCCGGTTCTCTCTTGCAGCGTGTGGATGATCTCCATCCGGGGCAACCCTTTGCCGGGTCGTGAGTGAGGGGGATAAGGATGCTGATCGTGCCGGCGTACAGGGTTCGCGTATTGTTTGGCGTCGCCTTGGTTGTCTTCTTGACCTTTGTCCCTGGTTTGGATAAGGGTGAGGCCCTGGCTACCGGCGAGGTCAACATCAAGAAAGCTTACGGGGCCAGGTGTGACGGCGAGTCCATCGATACAGAGGCCTTTCTGAAGGCGGCTGCGAGCGGCAAGAACATCTACATACCTCCCGGAACCTGTCGCGTGGGGAAAGAGGTCACGCTCAAGCCCGGAGCGCACTGGCGGGGAGCGGGCCAGAATCGTACCTCGGTGAGAAACTATTTTCCTTTCCGGCTTACGAGCAACACCAGCGTCAGTAGCCTGCGGGTATTCAACGTTCCCGACTCCGACAATCCGACTGGAACGGCTTTCGCGACAGACGATTCTACGGCCCGCTCAGGCGCGGTCGTGCGCAACGTAAGGATTGAGGGCTTCTGGAGAGGCATCTACGTTGGGCGTCCCGCCGATGGCACCACGCATCACCGCATGAATTTCTCCGGCAACCGGTTCTACAATACCAGGCTCGCCATCAACGCCGTCAAACTGAACGACTCCCGTATCGTGCGCAACACTTTCATCCGGCAGAACGCCGCGATCGAGTTCTGGGGGGGATCCCGGAACCTGATCTCCCGCAACAAGATAGACGGGAGAGGAGGGGCCGGTGGGGATAGTCCCAGGGTAGGCATCCTGTTCCTTCCGAAGGATGAGGAACTCGGCGGTTACGGCGAGGTCCGAGGAAACCGGATCACCTACAACACCGTACGCAACTTCACCGAAGAGGGTATCTCGTTCGACACCCGGGCCGCCGAACCCTGGAATACGAATATCCGCGAGGTGGATGGAGTCGCCGCCGTCTACGAGACCGGCGGCGAAGTGTACGTGAAGCTGGCCTCCGGCGAGTGGAGCATAGCCCCGCCCGGAAGATACGACGGTTATCTGATGACGGCTCTGACCGGTTCCGAGCGGGGCAGACACTTCCGTATCTTCCGTCACTCGGGCGCTACCTTCCGCATGGGCCCGGCGGCATCGGAGGGCAGACCGAAT
Source organism: Actinomycetota bacterium (assembly GCA_040757515.1). Taxonomy (GTDB): domain Bacteria; phylum Actinomycetota; class Rubrobacteria; order Rubrobacterales; family Rubrobacteraceae; genus JBFLXF01. The sequence continues at coordinate 5,100 of JBFLXF010000093.1, read as the reverse complement.
CCCGCCCGCCGTCTTGAACCGGGCGACCAGGTTGCCATCGGCTCGCCGTTCATAAACAACGTGATCATGTTCAACACCGTGGACGCGAGCAAGGCGTTCGCCGGGATCAACCTGCACGGCTATTCCTACGGCGCCAGGATCCTGCGCAATGACGTGACCGCCCCGCCCAAGGCCGCGCCCGAATACCAGAGTCTGGGCTACCCCAATCCGGTGGGCATCCGGGTGACCTCTCTGCTCGGTGTGGCCGAAGGGCGCGGATCGGCGAGAAGGGAGGACGGATCCTGCAATACCATCAACGATCGCAACTGCGACGGCGACTCTCTGAACGATCCCGGCGACGCCTACGTGCACAATGATCACCAGCGCAAGGCGCCCTCCGAGAACAACGAGGTCTACGGGAATACGGTGAGGGGTGGCGATGTAGCCTTCAACCTCTTCAACTACACGAGGAATCCCGACCATGCTTTTACCTCTTACGGAAATAAAGCGGCTGCGAACAGCTTTGTAGACGGTCTCAAGCTGCGCCTCGACCACCACAAGCTTGCCCCGCCGGATGCAACGGCGCCGAATACCCGGCTTGGGTTCGTCCCTTCCCAACGCAGCGGCAAGACGGTCAGGTTCTTCTTCAGGTCTTCCGAGGAAGGCTCTGTCTTTGCCTGCAGTCTCGATGGCGCCGCGTTCAGGAGGTGCGCTTCTCCGAAGCAGTATTCGAAATTGGGTAGAGGAAAGCACACCTTCAGGGTGAGGGCGACCGATGCGGCCGGGAACACGGACCCGACTCCGGCGGTCTACACCTGGAGGGTGCGCATCCCGTAACCCGGGAGAGTACGCTACGTCGAGCTTCTCCGGGAGCCTTGCGTTAGCGTCTCTTCTGTTGGGGGTGCTCTCTTTGGGGCACTGTCGTCTTCTATGAAGGCCTTCGTTTACGGTTATTCGCCGAAAATATGCCAGCCGGCGCACCATCTTTAGGCCATCTGGCACGTACCTCCGTACCTGGGACACTGCTAAGGTCTTCGCATGTTGTGGAGATGGCATGTGCAGCCCGGCGAACTCTTGCTCTGCGGAAAGCGAGTAACGGCCTGCGCCTTGCCTATAGCCGCCGCACTCGCGGTCGTCGCCGCTCTCCTGATTATGGCGACGACGGAGCCCGCGTATGCCAGCTTCCCCGGAGAGAACGGCAGGGTGGCGTTCGTGAGCGAGCGAGACGGCAATCATGACATCTATACCGTTGCCTCTGACGGTTCGAATCTCCGGAGGCTCACCAGCCATCCGGCATGGGATCAGGAACCGGCTTTCTCACCCGACGGCATCCGGGTAGCCTTCTCGAGCTACCGGAACGGCTACCGGGACATCTACGTCATCGGGTCCGGCGGCAAGGAGAAAAATCTGACACGCAACGCGAACAGGCCGGATGACTGGTACACCGGCGGTACCTCACCCGCCTGGTCTCCGGACGGTAGAAGCCTCGCCTTTGTAAAGCAGGGCTCCGGATATGAGCAGTTTGCGTTGTTCGTCATGAGAGCCGACGGCTCCGGCCAGAGGATGCTGCGCAGCTTCCCTACCGGGATCCGTCTCGACGGGCTCGGGTGGTCTCCCGACGGAGACAGGATAGCCTTCCGCTCGTACCGCTATCCCGAAGAGGGATCGGACATTCACGTCATGAATGCCGACGGATCCGGCTTGACCAACCTCACCGGTGGTCTGAATGCGGCGGCTCTCTCGCCCAGCTGGTCTCCGGATGGCCGGAAGATTGCGTTCGCCGCTCGCCGCAACGGGCGCACCGATGTGTACGTCATGGAAGCCGATGGCTCGAACCCGACAAACCTCACAATAGACGAGCCGGGCGACTCCGGCGACCCCGCCTGGTCGCCGGACGGCGAGAGCATCGCCTTTGTTCTCGACGGGGAGATCCACCTCATGACCGCCGACGGATCTGAGCGCAAGCCTCTGTCCGAAGGGGCGCTGTCCGGCTCGTCGTTGGACTGGGGACCTTCTCCTGGCGCCTCTTTGCCTGACACGAAGCCTCCTGACACCCGGATCGTCCGGGCCCCGCCGGAGTACGTCAGGGATCGCAGCGCAACCTTCGTCTCTCGCTCCACGGAGCCCGGGGCCGCCTTCCGCTGCAGGCTCGACGATGCGCCCTATGAACCCTGCTCCTCGCGCAAGACCTACCGGGGCCTGGCCGATGGGCGCCACGTCTTTCGCGTGGTGGCCGTGGACGCCTCGGGTCTGCGAGACCCCACTCCGGCGACCTACCGGTGGACCGTGGACACCGCAAAGCCGACCCTGGAGTCCTGGACCGTTGCGCGTGTAAGTGATGCGCCGGCGACCATCACGGCCATCGTGCTGGACCGCCTGGGCAAGCTCAGGCGGTCCGACATCAGGCTGGTCGTGGATGGCAAGGCTGCAAAGAGGTTCAGTTACGATCCCGCGACCGGTAAGCTCGTCGCTGCAAAGCGGTTGGCGCCGGGACGTGCACACGTCGTGAGGGTAGTGGCAACCGACCCTGCCGGTAACCGGGTCACCGCTGTCCGGAGGTTGAAGATTGGATAGGAGGTTTTCACGCCCATGAGCCTAAGTTCTCCGGGATACCTTTGGCTGTCGTTGACCAGATATGCGAACAAGCGGACCAGGAAGAGCCGTCTTCTGCGTCGGGCCGGGATCTGGACCTATTCGTCGGTTCTGCGGGCCAACGTGTTCTTGCCTCCCCCGCGGGTGCTCCTGAACGGGCCGCCCAAGTCCGGGACGCACCTGTTGAGCGACTGCGTGTCTCTGATGCCCAGGATGATGTTCTCCGGCAGGCATTTCGCGCTGACCGACTTCTTCACCGAGCCCGCCGTGCGTCCCGATGGCCGCCCGTACGAGCCGGGGACTTACCCCGCTCTGGACAGGCGGCGTCTGCGCGGTTTCTTGAGGAAGTGCCCGCAAGGCATGTTCGCGACAGCGCACGCGGCGTATCATCCGGAGTTCAAGACCCTTATAGAGGAACTGCGGCTCAGGCACGTCGTTCTACTCAGGGATCCCCGCGATCTCGTAGTCTCCCAGGCCTTCTATATAAAGCGCGAGCCCCTGCACTATCACAACAGATACTTTGCCGAGACCCTTGAGAGCGACGAAGATCGCATCATGACGTGCATCCGCGGGCTGGCGCCCGGGATCTCAAGCCACAAGGAGCTGTTCTCGATAGGAGAGCTCTTCGAAGGATTCCTTCCCTGGCTTGCGGACGACTCGACTCTAGTGGTGCGTTTCGAGGATCTCGTCGGTGCGCGGGGAGGAGAGGACGACGAGAGGCAATTAGACGAGGTCGTGCGCATCGGGGAGTTCGTCGGACGTCCCATGACCAGGAGGCAGGCGGGCTGGATCGCCGGGAAGATGTACGGTAAGGCGAGCCTCACGTTCCGAAAGGGACAGACGGGGGACTGGCGAAACCACTTCACGGAGGCCCACCGGCACGCCTTCAAGGAAGAGACGGGAGATCTGCTCGTCAGGCTGGGGTACGAACGCGATCAGAACTGGTAGCCGGCTCAAAGCGTCCGTGACGCTCGCATCTGGCGCCCCGGGAACACCACGAGGCCGCCCCTGGGGGGCGGCCTCGTGGTTCGGAACCTCAGAAAAGAATGCGTCATATGGCGGGTGCAGGATGTGCTACCTGGCCGATGTCCCCGGCCGCCGGCGAACCTAGCATTCTCCCCGTAGGACCGTAGAAGACGGAATCCTGACAGGGGAGCGCACGCTTTATGCAAAAGGCGATCGACGTCGAAGCCGCCAAGCCTCTCAACGTCTCCGCCGAGGCCGTACTTCACGCCGGCGAGCTTCTGGGCAGGAGGACGGCTCTCAACAGGCGGCGGCTGGTCGTTCTCGCGCTGGTATTCTCTGATGTATTGCTTGCGGTGCTGGTCTGGGAGATGGCGGTGGTGGTCCAGAGCATCTGGGGACGCGGAGCCCTCTCGGATGTGGCCGTCGCGACCGTCGCATCCAACGTGGCGGTCTGGGTGGGTCTTCGAGGGCTTTTGGGTCTGTATCCGGGGTATGGGCTGGATCAGGTGGAGGAGCTGCGCCGCCAGACGCACGCCGTAATCGCAAGCGCAGCCATCACCGCCATCTTCTCCATCTTCTTTCAGGTCGGGGATCTTCTCTCGCGGCTGCTGCTGATCTCGGGCTTTCTCGGGCTCGCCGTGATGGGACCGCTGATGCGGCACTTCGCAAAGCAGGCGATGATCCGGGCCGGGCTGTGGGGCAAGCCGGTGGTGGTCCTGAGCTTCGGCGAGGCCGGGAGGCGTCTGGTGCGCCTCCTTAAGAAGGAGAGGGGGCTGGGTCTGAGACCCGTCGCCATCTTCGATAGCCGCATGGCCCCGGTGAAGGGGCAGATAGAGGGCGTTCCCTACGGGGGCTCCGTCTCCGAGGCGATGGGAATCAGATGGAAGGGGGTGGATACCGCCATCTTCGCCATGCCCCACACGCGCCGCGAGCATCTCGTTGGCTTTGCGCGACGGGCGCGGGAGAGCTTCCGGCACATAATCGTTATCCCGAATCTGGACGGTGTCACGAACTCGGCGGTGGTGGCGAGGAACCTCGCGGGGACGTTCGGCGTGGAGGTCAGACACAACCTGCTCGATCCCTGGACCCGCCGAGCAAAGCGCGCACTGGACCTCGGGGCCGTCCTCGTCGGAGGATGGCTGGTTCTGCCCCTGATCGTGATCCTCGCCCTGCTCATCCGCCTGGAGTCCGGCGGGCCCGTCTTCTACAGGGCCGAGCGGATGGGGCGGGACAACAGGCTCTTCGCGTGCGTGAAGTTTCGTACCATGGTCACCGGCGCCGAGGAGATACTTCAGCGCATGCTCGCGGAGAATGAGGAGCTGAGGAAAGAATACTCCAGGTATCACAAGCTGCGCGACGATCCGCGCGTCACCCGCGTCGGCCGGTTCCTGCGCAAGACCAGTCTGGACGAGCTTCCCCAGCTCTGGAACGTTCTCAAGGGCGAGATGAGCCTGGTCGGTCCGCGTCCCTACCTGCCGCGGGAGTCTGCGGATATAGGCGACACACAGAGCGATATATTGCGTGTCTATCCGGGGATCACCGGCCCATGGCAGGTCAACGGGC
>JBFLXF010000092.1:0-7139 GCA_040757515.1 Actinomycetota bacterium | reverse complement strand
TTTCGCTAGAATCGCTAGCGCTATGACGCCGGAGAACGGAGCGGAGCGGGCGCCTAATATCCTGTGGGCGGCCGGATGGGCCGCGGCATGCACGGGGGCGCGGGCCGCCGCGTTGCTGGAGACGGCCTGCGAGGTGGCGCTCGCCCGGGCGGAGTCGCCACGCGCGGCCGAGATACGGTCTCTCGCCGGCGACCTGCGGGTGAGGCTGGATGCGATGATAGAGCCGGGCGGCGGGGTCGAGCCGGATCTGCTCCCCGAGGCCGCCCTGCGCTGCGCAGACCTGGCCAATCTCGCCGCTTCCAACGCGGAGATCCTGCCTCCCGGAGCGGCCGGGGCGATCGTGAATCTCTGCGCCGGAGCCGTTCGCGCGCTACGGGCTGCGCTGGAATCCGGGAGACCGGAGGATGGCCTGAGCGGGTACGCGCCAGTGGAGACGAGGAGCGCGCTCTGGCGCGTAGAGCTGGCCGTGCGGCAGCTAGAAGAGTCCGGCAGCGCCTAGACTAGGCGCTGCCGGGCCAACCGTGCGCGAACGCCTGTCGGACAGCCCTCGTGACCCGTCCCAGGTAGTCATCCGGGTAGGGCACGAAGTCCCGCGGCTCGACAGAGACCGACTGGGATCCGCCCTCCACATACTCCGTGGCCGGAGCGTCCGCGCCGCCGGCGAGAGCCTCCACGTCGTCGAGGCTCAGACGCAGCACGGAGGCAACCTCCTCGTGCTGGAGACGCAGCCTCTCCGGCGGGGTCTGGTCCCGCAACAGGAATACCTCGTGCAGTTCACGGTCCCGTCCCGCCGGTATAGGCAGGTCCACGCGGCGGGTGCCGAGCGGCATCAGCCGCTCAGGAGGGGCGACGATGCCCAGCTCCTCCTCCAGCTCCCTCAAGCCGTCGAGGGTGCTCTCGCCGCTCATCAGGTGTCCGGCGGCGGTCACATCGAGCCTTCCGGGCCAGGTCTCCTTCCGCGGCGAGCGGCGCTGAACCAGCAGATACGGCCCGCCGTCGTCCTCCCCGAAGACCCAGCAGTGAAAGCAGCGATGCCAAAGGCCCCGGCGGTGCGCCTCGCTCTTGGCCGCAGCCTTGCCTGTCGGCCGCCCGCGCTCGTCGAGAACGTCTACTAACTCTTCCACGCATCAAAGGTTAGCATTCAGCAGTCAGCTTTCAGCGGCCGACGAAGGAGGCGAATTGGCAACGGTCGTCGTGGCGAGCTACTTCGAAGACGAGTATGTGCGGCAGATCCGGGACGCCGGAGGCGACAAGGTCCGAATCCTGTACAGGGAGGATCTCGTACCGCCGCCCCGGTTCGATGGAGACCACATAGGCCCGGAAAACTGGAGGCGGACACCCGAGGGCGAGCGGGAGTTCGTCGCCATGCTAGAGGAGGCGGAGGTCCTGCTGGACTTCCCGCGCGGGCACCTGGAAGACCTGACGAAGGTCGCGCCGAATCTGAGATGGGTGCAGGGTAGCATGGCCGGGGCCGGAGAGATCGCCGAGAAGGCCGGGCTGCTCGAGACCGACATCATCGTTACCACCGCCAGCGGCGTCTTCTCCGGGACCCTCGCCGAGTTCTCGCTGGCGGCGATGCTCGCGCACGCCAAGAACCTCGAAGGGTTGAGACGAAACAAGGAGAAGAGGCTCTGGCGCGAGGTCCCGGTAGCGACGCTCGAAGAGAAGACCCTCTGCGTCGTCGGTATGGGGAGCATCGGACAGGCGGTGGCCGAACGGGCACGTCCATTCGGCATGAGGGTGCTCGGCGTCAAGCGAACGGTGCGCGACGGCGACCCGGCCCGCGGCTACGCCGATGTTCTCTACGAAACCGGGAGGCTACAAGAGGCGCTTGCAGAGGCCGACTATGTCGTCGTAACGCTGCCGAACACGCCAGAGACGCGACACCTGCTCGACTCCGGCGCCATAGCGGCGATAAAGAGAGGAGCATACTTCATCAACGTCGGACGAGGGCAGGTCGTGGACGAAGAGGCGCTCGTCGAGGCGCTGGAGGATGGGCACCTCGCCGGAGCGGCGCTCGACGTCTTCGAGTCGGAGCCACTGCCGCAGGAGAGCCCGCTGTGGAGGCTGGAGAACGTCATCATCAGCCCGCATGCCACGGACAACGTCCCCGGCTACGCTAACCGGCGGCTTACGGAGCTCTTCTGCAAGAATTTGCGGCGCTACCTGGCGGGAGATGAGATGATCAACGTGCTGGACAAGCGGCTGTTGTACTAGCCGGCCAGTCTGCACCTCTGGCCGACCGGCTGCTCAATGAGGTTTTACCTGTGCCGGTCCGGTGGTATATTCTGTTTTGTACCTCTATGGAACTCGGCGAGACATCGAGTACCAGCGCGCTCCCGGTCGAGGAGCGCGCCTTTACATCTCTCTTCAAGGAGCATCCCTGGACGTCTTAATACCCCTGCTCAGGATCTTTGCCGCACTCTTGCTGGTGGCCCTAAATGGCCTGTTCGTGGCGGCGGAGTTCGCGTTCGTGCGGATACGCGCCACGCAGATAGACCGCCTGGTTCGGGAGGGCAGGGCCACGGCGGGCCTGGTGAAGGACGCCCGCCGCAAGCTCGACGCCTATCTGGCGGTCTGCCAGCTCGGGATCACGATCTCCTCCCTGGGCATCGGCGCCCTCGCAGAGCCCGCGTTCGAGGTCCTGATCTCGCCGTTTCTCGAGCCCCTGGGTCTCTCCGAGTCGCTACAGCACACCATAGCTTTTGGCATAGCCTTCTTTATCGCCTCGTTCCTGCACGTCATCTTTGGTGAGCTCGCGCCCAAGACGGTAGCCATCCAGAGCCCCGAGGGGACCTCGCTCTTTGTGGCACCGTTTATGAAGTTCTTCTACTACCTGCTGCTCCCGTTCACCATCGTCTTCAACGGCACGGCCAACGCCTTCACCCGCACCCTGGGCTACCCACCGGCCTCGGAGAGCGACGAGACCCACTCCGAGCAGGAGATCCGGCAGCTGGTCGCCCAGAGCACCCAGCACGGCATCCTCGAAGAGGACGAAGAGGAGATGGTAGACGCCGTCTTCGAGTTGAACGACACTATGGCGCGCGAGATCATGGTCCCCCGGCCCGACGTGGTCTCCGTGCCGGCGAGCGCGGGTCTCAAGGAGCTCGTCTCCCTGGCGGCCTCGGGCGTCTACACCCGCTACCCGGTCTACGAGGCGGAGGAGCCGGACAGGATCGTCGGCGCCGTGCACGTGAAGGACGTGCTGAGAGCCGTCGAGAGGTGCGGTGGAATCGAGGGAGAGATCACCGCCCGCGACATAATGCGCAACGTCCTCATAGTCCCCGAAAACCGGCCGCTCGACGAGATCCTCGCGGACTTCCAGAGGCAGGAGATCCAGATGGCCATAGTGATAGACGAGTGGGGCTCATTCGAGGGCCTCTTCACGATAGAGGACATTCTGGAGGAGATAGTCGGCGAGATCCGGGACGAGTTCGACGAGGAAGAGCCGGCCGTCCGCAAGCTCCCCAACGGCTCCTATGAGATAGACGGCCGCATCCCCATCGGCGTCGTGAACGAGGCTTTGGGCTCAAAGTTCGAGAGCGAGGACTTCGACACCATCGGCGGCCTGGTCCTCGGCGAGCTGGGCCGGGCTCCCGAGGCCGGCGACGAGATCCGCCTCGACGGCTACGCGCTGCGGGTAGACGAAGTGGACGGCCCCCGCATCGCCCAGATCATCGCCAGCCCGCTCCCGCAAGAGGAACCGGATGAGGACGGCGAGGAAGAGGGGACTCGCTGAGCCTCCTCCCACCGCCTCCGCGTGGTGGCGCGAGCCCTGCCTGCTTCAGACGAAGGAGGCGTAGATCGCGACGACTATGACGGTCAGAACTATGGTGACTATGAGCAGCTCTTTCAAGCGATCCTCCTACCTTTCTACCGTATCGTACTCCTGGAGCGCGTGCAGCCGGGCGTAGAGACCGCCCTTCTCCAGCAGCTCTTCGTGCGTCCCGCTCTCTGCGATCCTCCCTTCGTCTATGACGAGGATGCGGTCCACGTCGCGCACCAGGCGCAGCTCGTGCGCGATCACGAACGTGGTGCGCCCTTCGGTGAGATCGCGCCAACTCTCCTCCACGGCGGCGGCCGCCTCGGCGTCGAGCCCGGCCTGGGGCTCGTCCAGGATCAGGATGGGGGCATCGCGGAGCATCGCCCGCGCGATAGAGATTCTCTGCCGCTGTCCCCCGGAGAGGCTCTCCCCCCGCTCGGAGAGCAGGGTGTCGTAGCCCTCCGGCAGCTCCCGGATAAAGCCGTCGGCGCCCGCGAGCTCGGCGGCGCGCACGACCTCCTCCCGCGTGGCCCCTTCCTTTCCGTAGGCGATATTCTCGGCCACCGTCGCCCGGAAGAGCAGCGGCTCCTGAGGCACGAAGGTCACCGAGTCCCGCAAGGACTTGAGCGTGAAGGCTCTGACGTCCTCGCCGTCTATGAGAACGCGGCCTCCTTGCGGGTCGTAGAGGCGCGGGATCAGGCTCGCGACGGTTGTCTTCCCCGCCCCGCTCGCCCCGACAAGCGCGACACGGCTCCCGGCCGCGACGTCGAAGCTCATATCGCGCAGCACCTCCCCCGCCTCCTTCTCGTAGGCGAAGCGCACATCCTCGAAAGTGACGCGCCCCTGAAAGCGCGGAGCCGGGCGAGCACCGGGCAGGTCCTTCACGGAAGGCTCGGCGTTCAGGAGGTCCACGATCCTCTCGCCCGAGACGAGGGACTTCCCGATCTGGTTCGCCTGCCTGCTGAGAGCCCATAGCGGCGAGAGGAAGAGCCCCAGGTAGGCAACGAAAACGGTGAGCTGCCCCACGGAGAGAGCGCCTGATAGAACCTGCAAAGCCCCGAGAAAGAGCACGACCGCCGTCCCTAAACCGCCCGCGACCCCGAGCAGGACGCTGAACTTGGCCTCGATGAGTGAGGAGTCCACGCTGGCGCGCAGGGACTGCTCGCTCTCCGTGCGGAAGCGGCCAAGCTCGTCCCGCTCTCGGGCGAAGATCTTTACCGCCCGTATCCCGGTGACCGCCTCCTGGATGACGCTGGCTATGGCGCCCTCCTTCGCGCGCACCACCCGCATCCGCTCGATCAGGGCGGAGCGATACCTCTTTACGGCGAGGAAGAGGAACGGCACCGAGAGCAAGGCGAGCGCGGTGAGCTGCGGGCTCATCCACAGCATCACGACGAGCATCCCGAGGAGGATCATGACCGATGAGCCCACCTCGACGATGGAGTCCACGAGCAATGTCCTCACCTCCTTGACGTCGCTCGTGACCCGCGTGATCGTGTCTCCGGTGCGCCTGCTGCCGTGGTAATCGAGCCCAAGGTCGTGCACCTTCCGGTAGAGCGCCTCGCGCATGTCGAAGACGGTCTCCTGTCCCAGCCTCTGCAGCAGGTAGCGCCGGAACGCAGAGAGCGCCCGGCTTGCCGTCATGACGAAGACGAGCAGGACCGCTATCCCGGCGAGCAGCACGACCTCGTCCGAGAGCGCCTCCGGCCAGAACCCGGGCAACTGCTTTCTATCGGTGAGCACGTAGTCCAGAACGAGGGCGAGCGGCCAGGGCTGGGCCAGGCTCGCTCCGGTCTCGGCCAAAAGCAGTACGAGCGCCAAGGCGAGTCCTCTGCGACGGGGCCGCAGGAAAGGCACGAAATGCGAGAGCGTCTCCCGCATGCGCCGCCAGGCGGAATGCCACTCGAACAGACGTTTTCTCACCTTCTCAGGATACCGCACGCTCTATGAGTAGAATGTGCACACATACCCCACAAACAGGCAGGGTAGCACTCCGACGAAAGAGGAGGCGGAAAGGGTGTCGCGAACGGTTCTCGCCGCCGTAGAAGACCTGTTGTTCCGGAGCAAGATCTCCGAGGCCGCGCGGGCCGCAGGCATCGAGGTCCGCTTTCCCCGTACCGGGACCAAGCTACTAGACAAGATGCGCCAATCCCCTCCGGACCTTCTCATTCTGGACCTCAACTCCTCTCGCTTTGAGCCTCTGGAGCTCTTACGCACTGCGAAGTCCGGTGAGGACACAAGAGAGGTGCCGGTCATCGGGTTTCTCTCCCACATGCAGGGGGATCTCGCCCTCGCCGCCCGCGAGGCAGGATGTGATCGGGTGATGGCCCGCAGCGCCTTCGTGCAGGACCTGCCCAAGATAATCGCCGGGGCGGAAGTTGGCCGCTAGCGAAGCCTGGGAACGCCTCGGGGGCAAACGGCTCATCGAGACACCCTACTTCGCCATCCGCTCCGACGCTTACCGTCTCCCGGACGGCGCCATAAAAGATCCCTACTACGTCGTCGAGCGCCCGGACGCCGCGATCATCTTCCCCCTCACCGCAAGCAGCGAGGTCGTCCTCGTCCGCCAGTACCGCCCGCCCCTGGAGACGATGGAACTCGGCCTGCCCGCCGGTCTCCTCGAAGAGGGCGAAGATCCGGAGGTCGCGGCCCGGCGCGAGCTCCTGGAGGAGACCGGCTACTCCGGCGGCGAGTGGGAGCTGCTCGGCAGGGTAGCCTCTTCGCCGAGCCTCAAGGACAACTGGGCCTACCTCTTCCTCGCCCGCGGCGTCGAAGAGCTGGCCCCGCCGGACCCCGACGAACACGAACGGGTCGAGGTGGTGCGGGTGCCGCTAAAGAGGCTCTACGGGCTCGTGCGCGCGGGCGAGATCGTCTCCTCCAGCGGCGTCGCCGCCATCATGCTCGCCCTCCGGCAGCTGAACGACCGGGAGGCAGCGCCATGAGCGGCAAGCCGCCGCTGATGCGCTCCGGCGGCTACTCGCGTCTCCGAGTAGCGAGGTAGGCTAGCTGCTCCCGGCTGGCCGCCCTCTTTGATCAATCTTGACCGGGCAGATAGTCCATCCTGCTCAAGGCACCATGCAACCTTCGACATAGACTCCCCGATGAGAGAGCACACAAACACCACGGATGCGGTCGAGAACAGGAGGTGGCCGCGATGAAGCGCAACAGGTGGAACATCCTGTGGGGCGTCCTGCTGGTGGTCGGCGGAGCTCTGCTCCTGCTCGCAGCCCTGGACGTCTTCGTTGCGGGCCCGGTCTGGTCGGTGCTCTTCGGCGCGGCCGGCATGGCGTTCGTCTACGCTTTCGTTGCGAGCCGCGAGAACTGGTGGGCGGCGATCCCCGCCGGTGCCCTCCTGGGGCTCATGGCTCTCATCGCG